>DATLDN010000273.1:0-4086 GCA_035525855.1 Gemmatimonadaceae bacterium | reverse complement strand
ACATCGCGAGATCAGGACTCGTCACCTCGGTCACCGGCGGAACACTGCTTTCCATTCCCGGCGGCGAGTCCACGGCGACATGGGCGAATCCATGCTGCCGCAGGAGCGCAAAAGTGCGAGGAGCGATTCTCGATGAAAGCCAGTCACGATGGCGAAATTCAATCGATGCCGGCCAATCGTTCAACCGTCGTCGCGCCGTGGCGATCTCTTGCGCCGCGTTTCCAGACGGCACAAACCATCTTGGATACTGGAGCATTATTGCTCCGAGTTTGTTTGCTGCACGCAAGGGCGCGAGCGCACGCAGGAAGCGACGCCACAGCTCGTCGAGCGCATCCATTGAGAAATGGTGTGCGTACACATTCGATGCAATTCGCAACCGCAGTGGAAGATCCTCGCGCAGCCACTCGGGAAGGCGCTCCGGATTGGTGGGATGGCCTGTCATGAGCGAGTGGGCCTTGATGTTGAACACAAAATGTTCGGGCGTCCGCTCGACCCAGCGTTTCGATACCTCTTCAGATGGCAGCGAATAATAAGTGGCGTCGACTTCCACCATTGGTAACACGCTGGCGTAATAACGAAGACGATCTTCGGGAGTTGTGGCGTCGTCGGGGTAAAAAACTCCAGAAAGGAGAAGTGTAGGATCAGTCCAACCCGCAACGCCGGTTAAAACGCGGGATGCCCCGACGCGAATTCCGGCGCTCGCATTTACCGTCACCGCCTCAGCCCTGCGGCGAGCCTCTCTCCATCCGGGATCATGAACTGGATGCCAGCTAACGTGGTCGTTCCCCGATTCTGCCACGTCGACTGCGACGGGAATTGCTTGAGGCAAAGACAGAGACTGCGCAATCATCTCCGCCACACGTGCAGGTGCTGAGCGCGCGAGGTCATCGATCAATCGCGCTTCAGGGAGATTTTTCCAGTAACGCTTCGGCATCTCTGCCCGCATCGCGTTGCGATTGAGTCGCGCCGGATTGAAAATTCCCGCGTAGTACTCACGCCAAAAATCCTCGAGAGTGTCTATGCCCGACGGCGCACTGTTGCGATCGACAGGTTCACTGAGGGTAAGCGAATGGCCATCCCACGCGGCGCAGCCATCCGGCGTAAGAATCTGCCAGCGCATCGACCTGAAGCGATCGACAAAGAAAGGCGCGGTTCGCTCGACGACACGATGCGCCGGCTCGAACCACGAGACAAATTCTTCCGCCCCGTCGGATCGCTGAACCGACTTGAATCGCACAAATGCTTTCATCTTGTGCGCGGATCGCCTTACCGCCCGATGCATGCGAACCACTGTCGACACGAGCGGATCAGACGCCACAGCGAGCAGGTAATTCTCTCCGTGTGTCAGTCGCCACAGAAGAGTGTAAAGTTTCGACCAACGTTCAAGATCGCGGTGACACGCAACAGAGCTTACGAGAGAGAAGAACTGCCGCGGAACCCGGACAGTATCACTCGACTTTTTTGGCGAAATTACTTCCGACCCAAAGAGGAGCGACGCAGAACCGGCGTCGCTCCAGGTGACAGCATCGGGCGCCATGTTTTCCCGGAGACATGTGCGAGCGGAGTCGCGCCAGCGTTCGACTGTCTGGCTGACGAAAACTTCGTTTTGGATCAAAGCTCGCCGGTGATCGCTGATATTGACGAGAAGGACCACAGATCCAACTGCGAAATGCGCCTCGATTCTTTCTCCAGCAACGACGAATCGGGATTCATTCGACCCGGCGCGTAGTCGGCGGTGGATAGAAACGGCAGCGCGCGCGACATCGCCACATGCAGCCGCGACAAGTCATCTAGTCGCAGGCGGTGGTAACGTCGCGCGGCGATGATTCGTTTCACGCTTCGAACGCCAACGCCGGGAATTCTCAATAGATCCTCTTTCGACGCCCGGTTCACGTCCACGGGAAATCGCTCTCGATTGCGAAGAGCCCACGAAAGTTTCGGATCGAGGTCAAGATCGAGGTTCTCTGTCGCTCTGGTAGTGAGCTCCTGATGTGAAAATCCGTAGAATCGCATCAGCCAGTCGGCTTGATAGAGGCGATGTTCCCGCAGTAGCGGTGGCGCCGTCAGCGGAAGGACCGACGATGCATCAGGAATCGGACTGAACGCGGAGTAGTAAACACGACGCAACCGTTGTGAGTGGTAGAGTCCAGCCGAAGTTTGCAGGATGGTTGCGTCGGTCGCGTCGGTTGCGCCGACGATGATCTGAGTTGCCTGGCCAGCAGGCGAGAACGAGATCGGCTTTCGCGTATGCGCGCCTCGATCCTCCTTCGCCTCCGCAATTCCTTCACGCACGACATGCATCGCCCGAGTGATTTGAACGAGATTCTTTTCCGGCGCGAGCTGATCGAGATCGGTTTGCCGCGGAAGCTCGACGTTGATGCTCAGTCGGTCAGCCCATTTACCAGCCGCGCGAATTAGCTGAGGATCGGCGCCGGGAATTGTCTTGAGATGGATGTAGCCGGCGAATCCATGATCGACCCGCAGCGTTTTCGCGACGAGTACGAGCTGTTCCATCGTATAGTCGGAGTCGCGAATTATTCCCGAGCTGAGGAACAGTCCTTCGATGTAATTGCGACGGTAGAAATCGAGAGTAAGCTGAACGACTTCGGCGGCGGAGAATCGAGCCCGACGAACACCGGACGACCGCCGATTAATGCAGTAGCCGCAGTCGTAGATGCAGTAGTTGGTAAGAAGAATCTTGAGAAGAGAGACGCACCGTCCATCGGGCGTGTAGCTGTGACAGATCCCCGTTCCTTCTGTCGACCCGATTCCCTTGCCCTTCGCTTTGCGTCCCTTTGCCCCGCTCGACGCGCATGACGCGTCGTATTTCGCTGCGTCTGCCAGCACAGACAACTTCGTCTTCAGATCCATTACCGAACATAGACCGAAGCACAGCGTAAGGCAATCGCGCTACTAGTATCCTTTCAGCTGGAGATAATCGAGCTCGACACTGGTTGGTCGGCCGAACAACGAAACCGAAACGCGCACCTTTCCTTTGTCGCTGAGAACTTCTTCAACGGTTCCATTGAAGTCAGTGAACGGCCCTTCGGTGATTGCCACCGCCTGACCCACAAGAAACGGAATTTCTTCCTTCACTTCTTCCGGCTCAGAGTCATCAGCGACGCCGAGTAGTCGGTTGACTTCCTCGGGCCGAAGTGGCTGCGGCATGCGCTCGTGTCCAACGAACTTGATCACGCCCTGAATTCCGTTGATGGTGTGCGCCGTTTCCTGGTCCATCACCATCTCGACAAGAACGTAGCCTGGATAAATCTTCCGCTCGACGTTCACCTTTTTTCCGTTCTTGATCTCAACGGCTTCCTGCGTGGGCACGAGCGCCTGACGGATTGGCCGCTCCTCAGGTGCGCGAGGATCGGATTCGATCTTCCGCACAATGAGCGACTTCACCTTGTTCTCGTGTCCCGAGGTTGTCTGAATCGCGTACCAGCGATGCTCCATTAACGTCCCTTGAATAACGATGGGAGGCCCTCCACCAGAATCAGTTGAAGCAGCACGTCCACGACTCCCAGAATTGCTCCGATGAAGAGCACGAAGATGATGATCTTGATCGTCGTGTCCTTCAGCTGTTCACGATCGGGCCACGTGACCTTCCGCATCTCGGCCACAACTTCCTGGTAGAAGTTGGCGGCGCGAGCTGGGAAAGCCGGTGTCCGAGTGGCGACTTCCATCGCCATTACTTCGTTTCCTTATGAACCTTGTGTGCGTTGCAGCGCGGGCAGTACTTCTTCCACTCGACGCGCTCGGGGTGCAAGCGGCGATTCTTCGTGGTGAAGTAATTCCGATTTTTACAATCGTTGCAAGCGAGGATGATTTTATCTCTCGGCATTTTACTTAATGATTTTGGTTACGACGCCAGCGCCAACGGTTCTTCCGCCTTCACGAATTGCGAATCTCAAACCTTCGTCCATTGCGATCGGTGTAATCAACTCGATCGTCATCTGAACGTTGTCGCCCGGCATCACCATCTCCATTCCCTCAGGAAGCTCGACTGAGCCCGTCACGTCCGTCGTTCTGAAATAGAACTGAGGACGATATCCCTTGAAGAACGGAGTATGACGTCCGCCCTCT
>DATLDN010000242.1:0-5289 GCA_035525855.1 Gemmatimonadaceae bacterium | reverse complement strand
CTACAAGACTAAAAAAAGCCACAATGCGGCGGGGACTGAATTTCGAGAACACTTTTGATCCTTGCAAAGTTCGGTGAGCTGAGGTTATTCACATCGTCATGAAACTACTCCGAGAATTCTATTCCAGACGTGCCCTTGCCGCACTGGCGCTCGTCACTGCCTGCACGGCCGGACCGAGGTTAGTCCAGGAGCCCGTTCCCGTTCCCGGCTCCACGACTGTTTACCTCGTTCGCCATGCTGAGAAGGTAATTGCAAATCCGAGCGATGCTGACCCCGACATCTCGACCATCGGGCGCGATCGTGCGAAGGCACTCGCGTCGCGACTTGGCGCTGCCGGTGTGACTGCGATTATGACCACGCAGTTCAAGCGCACACAACAAACTGCTGAGCCACTTGCTTCACAGCTTGGCATTAGCCCCGTGATCCTGCATGTCGGAAGCATTGGGGACACGGACAGCACCGTTGCAGCAATACTTCGCCATCGCGGTGGAAAAGTATTGGTGGTCGGTCACAGCAATACGATTACACCGATCATCGCGGCACTTGGTGGGCCTAAGCTGCCGAATCTCTGCGACAGCGAGTACTCGAACCTTTTCATTCTCTACATTCCACCAACGGGATCCCCGCAGTTAGTGAAACAACATTTCGGGAATGCCGATCCAGTAATGGATCCGCAGTGCAACAAGATGTAGGCAGACGGATTTCGGACTGAGGACATATGCGTAACCCTTTGTGTGTTGAGTCAATAGTTCTCGGCCGTCGGCGCTCGAGTAATGAGTCATCGGCCGAACCCAACACTGAAACCCCGCTAGCTGACCGCCGAGAACTATTGACTCAAAACCCAAAGGGTTACGAATAAGTCCGCGTCCGAATCCTCCATTACACCGCCAGTTACCCGATCAGAACCCGAGTCGCAACCCCGCAGTTAGAGCAATGTTGTGCGTTGTCTTCGCATCGACATTCAGTGATGTCGCCTGGGTGAAATCGAATTTGCCGATGTAGTCCTTCGCGAGCAGACGCAGCCCGAAATTCTGCATCACCGGAATGTCCACGCCGACGCCCGCGTTCCACGCAGTGTTGGTCGCATTGCGTGACGTTCCTGAAACCTGAACATCGTACTTCATCGCGCCGACGCCGCCCTGGACGAACGGAAAGATTCCGCGATCGCCGGTTCCATAGCCGGGTGCGCTCAGCTGCAATCCACCATCGTAAATCCAGACATCGCTTTTGCCCAAGCTCATGTCGCCAATGATGGGAATCCCGACACTGAGATTGGGTTCGGTGTACGCGAGATTTCCCACGATCGACAACGTGTTGCCAAGTGGAAGGTTGAGCTGCAATCCGTACACAGGAGCAGCGGAGCTTTTGAGTGATGTGCTGAGAGGGCCATCGATCATCTGGCCGAACGTCATGTATCCGGCGTATGGCGAGATTGAAAGCGACGCTTCACCGAAATGATTTGTTCGGGCGCGCTGCGCAAACGCCGGGAGCGCGACGATCGCAGAGGCGATGATCGCTGATGCGACAATTTTTTTGAACACGAGACCTCCTGGTCACGGCTGAAGTTTCGAAAATGCGCCGGTAGGAGGCATCGGAGATGCCGATGTTTTGATCGAACAAACTTCGCGCGCTAACTGATTGCTGTGGTTTGCTTTCGGGTCGGCGAGGAATTTGAAAGCGAATTGTATATCGTCACACAGATCGGACAGGAAATGTCATTCGATCCGGACAGTTAACTGCACTACTGACTGCTGACTAATTGCACTACTGACTGCTGACTAACTGCACTACTGACTGCTGACTAACTGCACTACTGACTGCTGACCAACTACACCTCTGACTGCTGACTACTTATCAGCAGTCCGTAGTGCTGTTAGTCAGCAGTCAGTAGTGCTGTTAGTCAGCAGTCAGTAGTGCTGTTAAACGCGTGGTAACGACGTGTAGTTCCCGGATTTGATATCGCGCACGCCCGACGCCACTCCAGTCGCAACACTCACCGCAAATGCGATTGCCGTTCCCGTTCCAACGAGCGGCAACAGCCACGACACCGGAAGCGCGATTAGAAAAGCAACGATTCCCGCAATGATCGGCGCGGTTCCCTTCTGCGCACCGTCGACATAACGAAGCCGGTCGCGAACGAAACGACGCGCGCCCGAGTATCCCAGAAATACCGCCGCAATGGCGATCAGAAAGGCAATAAAAGTGAACATTTGGAACCTCCTTGTTTGAAACTACTGGCCTCGATGGCTGGAAGTTTCGCCGAAAGGCCGTAATGTCAATCATGGCCGGAAAGCAGCAGCCGCTTCCAAGTATCGACATCGACGAGAACATCGCCCGAGCGTCGACACTTCCGGCCGCTGTTTACTCAAATCCCGAGTATTACGCGCTACAGAAGGACGCCGTTTTCGCCCGGAGCTGGCAATGGGCAGGCGACGCCGACCGGGTAAGAGCGCCCGGACACGTTCTGCCATTCACACTACTCGAAGGTTGTCTCGACGAGCCGCTCGTCCTCGTTTCAGATGAAGATGCAAAGCTTCGCTGCCTGTCGAACGTTTGCACTCATCGCGGAACTCTGGTAGTCGAAGGCGAAGGACATTTGAAAACTTTGCGATGCCGATATCATGGCCGGCGCTTCGCACTCGATGGGTCATTCGTTTCGATGCCCGAGTTCGATGGCGCCGAGAATTTTCCAACTGCCGCAGACGATCTGCCAAAGCTTCAGCTTCACCGGTGGGGCCCACTGCTCTTTACCGGAATAAATCCCTCGATTTCATTCGACGATTGGATTGCTCCCGTCGAGAAGCGCGTCGGCTGGATGCCATTCGATCAATTCCGGCGGGATGCGAAAACGTCGCGCGATTATCTCATCAACGCGAATTGGGCTTTGTACTGCGACAACTTCCTCGAGGAATTCCACCTTCCGTATGTGCATCAGGGATTATCGGAGCAGCTCGACTACAGCTCCTACTATACGGAGACATTCGACTCGGGCAGCGTTCAGATAGGAACGGCACAGCCCGGAGAAATCGTGTTCGACTTACCGTCCGGTCATCCGGAAAGTGGCAAACGTGTAGCGGCATTTTATTTCTGGCTGTTCCCGAATCTGATGCTCAATTTTTACCCATGGGGATTGTCGCTCAATCTCGTCAGTCCTCTTGGCCCGACGCGTTCGCGAGTCTCGTTTATTTCTTATGTGTGGAACGAATCGCTCCGGGATAAGGGCGCGGGCGGTGATTTGCACAAAGTGGAAATGGAAGACGAAGAAATCGTCGAGTCTGTGCAGCGCGGCGTCGCTTCCCGGCTATATAGTCGCGGCAGATTCTCACCGCGTCGCGAGGTTGGAACACATCACTTCCATCACCTGCTCGCACGCCACATGAATGAAGGTCTACGAACGAACACGAATGGAGATGGCACAAATGCAGGTTGAAATACGCTGATGCGACGCCGCGACTTCGTGGTAAACGGAACGCTGGGCGGTGCGGGTCTGGTTCTCGCGCCCCGCAAGGTGATGGGAAGTCGGAAAGACAAAAGTGATTTCGACGCCGCTGTATTCGATCTCGAGGAAGCCACGATCTTACAGCTTCAACGGGACATGGCCGAGCGACGCCGCACTGCGCGATCGATCACGCAGCAGTACATCGAGCGAATCGAATCGATGGATCGACGCGGACCTGCCCTACATCACGTGCTCGAGATCAATCCCGACGCGCTCGCAATCGCGGATGCACTGGATCGTGAGCGCGCCGCCGGAAGAACCCGCGGTGCACTGCACGGAATTCCAATTCTTCTGAAGGACAACATCGACACTGCCGATCGCATGACGACGACGGCAGGCTCGCTCGCATTAGAAGGATCGATAGCCTTGCGCGACGCGTTCATCGCTCGGAAGCTTCGCGACGCTGGCGCGATCCTCCTCGGTAAAACGAATCTGAGCGAGTGGGCAAATTTCCGTTCGACGCATTCATCGAGTGGATGGAGCGGGCGCGGTGGTCAGGGAAAGAATCCGTACATACTGGATCGAAATCCCTGCGGCTCGAGCTCCGGTTCGGGCGGCGGTATAGCCGCGAATTATGCTGCCGCAGCTGTTGGCAGTGAAACCGATGGATCTATCACATGTCCGGCGGCGATCAACGGAATTGTCGGCATCAAGCCGACGGTTGGTCTCCTGAGTCGTTCGGGAATAATTCCCATCTCACATTCGCAGGATACCGCCGGGCCGATGACGCGCACTGTTGCGGACGCCGCGATTCTTTTGACCATCATGGCCGGCGTCGACCCAACTGACTCAGCGACACTCGCGAGTCGAGGCCAGACCAGAGTCGACTATACACGAGCGCTCAATGCGAATGCATTGCGCGGAGCGAGAATCGGAGTCGCACGCAAAAGGTTTTTCGGGTACCACGACGAGACGGACCGCCTTGTGAATGCGGCGATCGACGTGATGAAACAGCGCGGCGCAATCATCATCGACCCTGCAGACATTACAACGGTCGGAACTTTCGACGACAGCGAATTCGATGTGCTGCTGTACGAGTTCAAAGCTGATCTCAACAAATATCTCGCGGGGCTCGCGCCGAACATAAAGAACCGAACGTTGAAAGACATCATCGACTTCAACGAACGAAACAAGTCACGCGAGATGCCTTTTTTCGGTCAGGAGATAATGCTGATGGCTCAGAAGAAGGGGCCGCTGACGGAGAAGAAGTATCGCGATGCACTGGCGAAAGATCATTTGAAAGCGCGCACCGAAGGAATCGACGCGGTAATGAGAAAATATCGGCTCGATGCGATTGTCGCTCCAACGACCGGGCCGTCGTGGCCGATCGATGTAGTGAATGGCGACCACTTCACTGGAGGCAGCACTACACCTGCGGCCGTTGCGGGTTATCCGAATATCAGCGTGCCGGTGGGCTTTGCGTTTGGCTTGCCGATCGGGATGTCTATCTTCGGCGCTGCGTGGAGTGAGGCGAAGCTGATCAGCATTGCGTATGCGTACGAGCAGGCGACGCATCACCGGGCGCCACCGAAATTCTTGCCCAGTCTATCTACATAGGCGTGCGACCGAAGTCTTCCCCGCTCGTCTGGATTGCGAAGTGCGGACAGAGGTAACCCATGGGGTTTTGGGTCAATGGTTCTCGGCGGTCAGCTAGCGGGTTTTCAGTGTTCGGTCTACCGATTACTCATTACTCGAAAGCTGACCGCCGAGAACCATTGACTCAAAAACCCAACGGGTTAATCCCTGTACTTAATCACTCCTGCACTTAAGCGAGCGCGAGTTGTCTATCG
>DATLDN010000231.1:0-30068 GCA_035525855.1 Gemmatimonadaceae bacterium | reverse complement strand
ACTGACTGCTGAGAAACGGCGGTCAGCAGTCAGTAGTGCCGTGCTGTGTCAGCAGTCAGTAGTGGCAGTTTACGTACTCAAGGGCGCAACCGATGCATCATACGCGGAAACGCAATCGCCTCTCGCAAATGCGCCAATCCGCAAATCCACGAAACCGTGCGCTCCAGCCCGAGCCCAAATCCCGCGTGCACGAACGTCCCATACTTCCGTAAATCCAGATACCAACCGTAGGCATCGAGCGGAAGTTTCTCCTCATGAATCCGAGCGAGCAGCTTGTCGTAATCATCCTCGCGCTGTGACCCGCCAATGATCTCGCCGTAACCCTCGGGTGCAAGACAATCGTTACACAGGACCGTGCGCGGATCGGCGGGATTTTCCTTCATGTAGAAAGCTTTTGCTTCCTTCGGATAGTTGAACACGAAAACCGGACGATCGTAATCCTCGACGATGAGCGTCTCGTCTTCCGCACCCATGTCATCGCCCCACTGGATCGCGCTTCCCTTCCTCTGGAGCGTCTCGACCGCATCGGAATAGTTCACCCGCGGAAATGGCATCACCACCGCTTCGAGCTTGCTCGTGTCGCGCTCCAATTCTTTCAAATCCTCGCGAGAGCGATCGAGACAGCGGGCGACGATGTAGGAGATGAATTCTTCCTGAAGCCGCATGTTGTCGTCAGAATCGTTGAACGCAACCTCAGGCTCGCACATCCAGAATTCAGTCAGATGCCGGCGAGTCTTCGACTTCTCCGCGCGGAACGTCGGACCGAAACAATAGATTCGCCCAAAGGCCGCCGCGGCAGCTTCTCCGTAGAGCTGACCCGTTTGCGCGAGATATGCATTACCCTCATCGAAGTACTCGGTGGCGAACAATCCGCTGCGCTCGCCGATAGCCGCTGTCAGTATCGGCGTATCAACGAGGAGGAAGTCCCGATCATAGAAGAAATCGCGAATCGCCTTTTCAATCTCGTTCCGCACACGCGCAATCGCCCGCTGCCGGCTGCTGCGAAGCCAGAGGTGCCGGTTGTCGAGGAGAAAATCGATTCCGTGTTCTTTGGGCTGGATCGGGTAATCGCTGCTCCCCGGACCGGTGATAATGAGGTCCGTTACCGAAAGCTCGTATCCACCCGGTGCGCGAGCATCAGCCCGTACCTCTCCGGTGACCTCGATCGTCGTTTCCTGTGTAAGCTGCGCGAACCGTTCCCACACTTCCGGGGTGAGACTAACTTTCACAAGCACGCATTGAAGCGTGCCGCTGCCATCACGCAGGACGATAAAGGCTACTTTACCGGACGAGCGGAGATGCGTAACCCAGCCTCTGACACGGACTCCGCGTCCGGCATGAGCGCTGAGCTCGGCAACTCGTGCATATGGGAGAGTCATTGGGGATTGGATCGAAACGACAAAGTGCGCGCCAAGCTAGACCGACTTTATAGGAGTGTCAACTTAACATGACACTGCGCACGCGACTCGGACTTGGAATCGTTTCGATAACGATCATCCTGCTGATTCCGCTGCTGCTCGCACTTCGATCTCTCGAGAGCGTGCATCAGACAACGCGCAGCTTGCGCGATCGCGAATTCGCCGGATCGCTCCAGCTCGGGCGCTTCCGAAAGCTGACAGACGACGTCAAGCGCGGCGAAGATGCCCTCGCTGTGCTGCATGACAGCGCCACTCTTGCGCGCATGCATGCAAATCTCGCCGCGCTCGCGTCGATTGGCGATTCGCTCAACAACTACAAGCTTTCTCCTCCGGGAGAGATGCGAACTGCAATTCTCTCACTTCGCGCGGCAACCGATGCGGAATATGCGGCGGCCTCCAGTGGAAACGGAAATGTCGCTGATGAGATTTCCGCGCAGCGAACGCGGCCCGCCCTGCTCACGATCGATAAGCTGATTGCCCAGACTGAGGCGAGGCTGCGCGAGGAGACACGCGATAAAGCTGAAAAGACCGCCGTCGAAACCGTCGACGCTCAACGCACCGCCGCCGGGTCACTGGGAATCGCGCTGCTCCTTGCAACGCTGATCGCAATCTGGCTCACGCGTTCGATCAGCCGCCCCGTCCACGATCTCGAGAAAGGAATGAAGGCCGTTGCCGACGGTGATTTCACACATCGTTTGCCGACGGAAACACGAAGGGATGAATTCGGCAGACTCAATGAGAGCTACCAGCGCATGACTTCGCAGCTCGCGGAGCTCGACAAGCTCAAAGCCGAGTTTGTGTCTGTTGCGTCGCACGAGCTGAAGACGCCAATCAACGTGATCGTCGGCTATCTCGAGCTGCTTCAGGAAAATATTTACGGCGAGCTGAATCCGAAGCAGCGTGAAATCTGCGCAACTCTTGGAAAACAGGCGCAGACTCTTACGCGTCTGGTGAAGCGTTTGCTCGACATCAGCCGCTTCGAAGCGGGTGGTGGAAAGCTCGAGCGGCGACAAATCGACCTCGACCGATTCCTCCATACTTTCGAATCATCATTCCAGGTCCTTGCTCTGCAGCGCGAGATCAGCTTCCGCGTAGTCCGCGGTGACGATCTTCCGGCACACGTCCTATGGGACGAAGATCGAGTCAACGAAGTACTCGGCAACCTGCTGTCGAATGCGTTCAAGTTCACAGACCGGGGCGGCACAGTGGAGCTGGCTGTCGAGGGACAGGACAATGAGGTCACAATCACCGTCCGCGATTCCGGTGCGGGAATACCTCCAGAGCAGCTTCCGCACATCTTCGAGAAGTTCTATCAGGCGAACAATCAGGCCCAATCGTCATCCCGGGGCACCGGGCTAGGCTTGGCGATTGCAAGAGAGATCGTGGAAGCCCATGGCGGCGCCATTTCTGTCGCCAGTACTATGGGAGTAGGCACGACGTTCACGATCACGCTGCCTGTAAGGGCAGTAGTTACCCGAAGAACGCCATTCCGGCGCACACCTGTCGTGGAGGAAGTCGCTTGAAGCGAGCAACACTCGTTGGCATTGCAGTGTTTTTGTCGTCGTGCGCCAGTCAGCCGAAGCCGGTTGCGCCCTTGAATCCCGGCGCCGAGTTTGCGGTGGCCATCGAGGCCGCGCGGATCAAGGTTGATGCAGGTGATTACCCAACCGCCGACCGGATTCTTTCGGAGTACTCGCTCAAGCATCAGGGCACTCCTGAGGCGCGCGAAGTGGCCTTCTGGCGGGCGATGTATCTGGTCGATCCGGCGAACCGCACCGCTTCGATAGCTCAGGGTATTCGTGCGCTCGACATTTATCTTGCGACTGACGGGGCCATCTGGTACCGGCCGCAGGCGGAGGTGCTGCGGCGCACGGCGCTTGTTATCCAGCAGGTGCGGCAGGCACAAATGCCGAAGCAGGTGAACGGGCGCGACACGGTTTTCATCTCGCGCGAGGAAGAAGTCGCGGCATTACGTGATCAGCTTGCGAAGGCGAATGCGGAGCTTGATCGGATTAAGAAGAGGCTGGCGAATCCCGGGCGATAGAGTCGGGACAGCATTCAACGCGGGTTAACCCATCGGGTATTGGGTCAATGGTTCTCGGCAGTGAGCTCGCGGGTTTTCAGTTTTCGGACCGACCACTCATTACTTGAAAGCTGACTGCCGAGAACCATTGACCCAATACCCGACGGGTTAACCCGCGTTGAATGCTGTTGTCACTCTATCGGATTACCCAACTCTGAAGAGTTGCAACGCTCGCGAGTACCTCGACGAAAGCATCTTCCGGATTCCCTCGTTAGAGCTCGAAGTGAGATCGGGATCCGCAGCCAGTAATCTTTCCGCAGATTCTCGTGCCTCGATATTGAGTAACTCATCACGAATTGGATCGGCAATTCTGAACGTTGCGAGCCCGCTCTGTTCTTCACCGAAAAGATTTCCCATTCCACGAATTCGAAGATCTGCTTGCGCGATTTCGAATCCATCTTCAGTCGACGCAAAAATCTTGAGCCGATCCGCAGACTCCTGCCCATAGTCACCTAGCAGGATGCAGTACGATTGCTCCGCACCTCTTCCGACGCGACCGCGCAGCTGGTGGAGCTGAGACAAACCAAACCGCTCGGGGTGCTCGATCAGCATCACCGTCGCATTCGCGACGTCGATGCCAACTTCGATGACAGTCGTCGCAACGAGAGCGTCGATCAGACCGTCGCGAAACGCGCGCATCGTTGTGTCGCGCTCGGCCGCGGGCACGCGACCATGTAGAAGCGCCACACGTTTTCCCGCGAACGCACTTTCCGACAATTCCTGAAACATTGTCGTCGCGGCCTTGAGATCGATTTTCTCCGATTCCTCGATCACGGGATAAACGATGTAAGCTTGACGCCCGTCGTCAGTTTCCTGGCGCACGAAGCCGAGTACCTTGTCGCGGGCTTTTTCGCGCCGGATGACTGTCGTTATGGGCTGGCGGCCAGCAGGCCGTTCGTCGAGAGTGCTCACATCGAGATCGCCGTACATCGTCAAAGCGAGTGAGCGCGGAATTGGAGTAGCGCTCATGAGAAGAACGTCGGGCGCGTCGCCCTTGCCCGCCATCGCTGCTCGATGCTCGACACCAAAGCGGTGCTGTTCATCGATGATAGCGAGCCCGAGTTTTCCGAACGTCGTTCCCTGCTGTATCAATGCATGCGTTCCAACTACCAGTGCAGGCGCGGCGTTTTCGATTACGCGATTTGCTTTTGCTCTCTCGCGTGCAGTCATGCTCCCGGTAATCAGAATCGGTTTTATCGATAGCTGCTCGAGCAGTCGACTTATCGTTCGGAAGTGCTGCTCAGCCAGTAGTTCGGTTGGCGCCATCAATGCGGCCTGAAAACCGTTCTCCATCGCGAGCAGCGCAGCAAACAACCCGACGATCGTCTTGCCGCTCCCCACGTCACCCTGCAGCAGCCGATGCATTTTCTGGGAGCTGCACATGTCCGCAAAGATTTCACGAATCGCAACATTTTGTGCGTGCGTGAGAGTGAACGGCAGGTTAGCCTTTAGCGCGCTCGTGAGCTCGCGCTTGTTCTCGAATGCAATTCCCCGCCGTCGCTCGCGTGCGAGCGCATTCGCTCGCCGGTGAAGCAAGTGAACGAACAACAATTCCTCGAAGGCGAGACGCGACCGCCCTTTCTCCGCTTCTGCAATCGAAGCGGGACGGTGAACCATTCGTAACGCGTCGGGAAGTGGCGGCACTTTCGCCGAGCGCAGAACATCTCGCGGCAGATATTCCTTTACCGCGCGCAGCAGTGGGTCGAGGTGCGAATCGATGATTCCACGAATGACCTTGAACGACAACCCTTCTGTTGCCGGATATACCGAAAGCACTCGGCCTTCTGCGAGACTCTCGGAATCATTCCCGAGGTTCACGTATTCGCGCGGTTGGAGCTGACGGCCGTGAAAGAAACGAACGCTGCCACTCAACAGCAGGAGATCGTCTTTGGAAATCGAACGGTCCAGAAACGGCTGCCCAGGCCATGACGCTTCGATAACTCCGCTGTCGTCGCGAACCACCGCCTGAAAAATTCTCAAGCCGCGGCGTGTCGGAATAATTCCTTTCGACACCACACGACCGATCACAGTCGCGTCCATTCCGGGTTCCAGCGACGAGATTGGCCGGACTGTGCTCGCGTCTTCGTAACGGTGGGGTATGTGGTACAACAGATCGCGAGCTGTCACGATTCCCAGTCGCCGCAGGGACTCGGCGCGGCGTGGCCCTACCCCTTTCAGGTAGGTGACAGGCATATCGAGGTACAGCTTGCCGGACGGTGGCGTCCGCTCACTCTCCTCGGCCAAATGCCTACCCTCCTTCTACCAGCTCGTGAGCAAATGCTATCGCGTTGAATGGCTCGATATCCGCCATCGTTTCACCTGTACCGATGAACTTCACGGGAACTCCAATCGCTTCGCGCACGGCTAGAACGATTCCGCCCTTTGCCGTTCCATCAAGCTTTGTCATCACCAGTCCCGTTATCGGCACTGCTTCTGAGAAAGTTTTCGCCTGCCAGATTGCGTTTTGTCCGATGGTCGCGTCGAGGACGAGCAAGGTTTCGTGTGGCGCGCCGGGAATTCGTTTCGCGATCACACGATGAATTTTCTTGAGCTCATCCATGAGCCCCGAGCTCGTATGAAGGCGTCCCGCAGTATCGATGATTACTACATCGGACTGCCGTTTCACGCCCGCATCCACCGCGTCGAACGCAACTGACGCGGGGTCTGCACCTGCCGGTGCTCCAACAAAATCAGCCCCGTTACGCTGCGCCCATATCTGGAGCTGATCAACGGCGCCGGCGCGAAATGTGTCCGCTGCGCCGATCAGGGCTTTCTTCCCACGCGCGGCCATTAGTGCGCCAAGCTTTCCGATGAACGTTGTTTTCCCGGCGCCGTTTACGCCGATCACCAGCACCACGGTGGGCTTTTCAGGAGCGAAGTGAAGCGATGTATCGTCGCCGTCGGCGCCGAGTGCGGTTGCTACGCCTTCCTCGAGAGCTGCACGGAAATCGTCCTGTGTGCGAAGGGTTCCGCGTCGTGACTGTTTTTCGACGTTCTCGACGAGGCGCATGCTGGTCGCTACACCAAAGTCAGCTTCGATAAGAACTTCTTCGAGTTTTTCGAGGGATTGCTGAATTTGTCCAGCGCGAGCGATCGCGCTGACGTCCGTCATCGCTACGTCTACAAAGCGCTGCCACAGCGAGCGGCGCGGAACGTCGTCCGCGCGGCGAAGAATACGAGCCATGGGTGAAGAATCTAAACGGCGAGAGGCCCACGTATCATCGAAAGGAGTTCGCGTGGAATCATTAGGATCCCTACGCCGTAACGAAAACTCAGTTTGCGGGTTCGGAGATTTCAGTTTTCAGTTTGGCGTTTTCAGTCGCATTGCTGGGGGACGGATCCAATCGCACGGCTTGAGTGGATTACGCCAAATGATTCTTGAGACGATGGCCAGAGAGCGGCGTGATGCGTCGTCACGGCAATGCTACTGAAAGCGGCCAACTGCAAAACCGAAATCTCCGAACCCGCAAACTGAGCGGTCGGTTGAGATCCAGGGCGAATTTTGGTGGAAACTTTCGGGGCTAGTTCGAGCTTGATGCGTCGAGGCCAAATGATGAGAGCGTGCGCGACTTCATCCGATCGAACATTCCACGCTCCGAGGACGCAATCGGCAATCCTCCCTTCATGCGAAGCGCAATCTTCGGATCGCGCTGTACACCGCCGACCAGAACTTCGAAGTGTAGATGCGGACCTGTGGCGAGCCCCGTCATACCGACGTACGCGATCGTGCTGCCGATCGCGACGTGCGTCCCAGAGTGAATCCCTTTCGCGAAATTCCTCAGATGCCCATAACGACTGACAAACCCGTTACGGTGCCGGACATCGATGACATTTCCGTAGCCACCCTTCCTTCCTGCAAAGACCACGACACCGTCTCCGATCGATCTGACAGGAGTGCCCATTGCGGCGGCATAGTCTGTTCCCTTGTGCGCTCGCCAGATGCCGAGCACCGGATGTCTGCGGCCGCCGAAAATGCTCGAGATCCGACGAAATGCTACGGGAGCGCGAAGGAACGCGGCACGGAGTGATTTTCCTGTCGCATCGAAGTACTCGCCGGACGATCCGGATCCCTTGAACAGAATTGCATCCATCTCATTTCCCGAAAGCGCGAGACGCGCGCCGAGAATCCTGTTCACGAGAATAGCGCCGTTCGGCTTCTGCAATCGCTCGACGAGAATGTGAAACTTGTCGCCGTCCTGAAGATCCTTGCTCATGTCAACGCGATACTCGAAGATGTCCGCCAGCGAGTACGCGAGCTCGGTGCGCGCTTCACGTGGAAGATCAGCGCCAGGCGTGTGATCGAGTGCGGAGTAAAGACTCGAATGAATTACGCCGCTTAAGGTGACGGTATCGACCTTCGTCACGTTCGACGCAAGGACAACGACCGGATCAACCGCAAAATCCGCGGGTCTGGCCACAGCCGGCTCGAGCGCATTCTGCGCGGCGAAGTTCTGAAACAGTCTAGGGTCAGGAGCGGAAGCAATCGGCGGCGTCATTCGCACTGCGAACAACGAAAAGACACCAACTGCTGAATACGTAATGACCCGCGCAGTGCGGATGTTCAATCCATCTGCCTCCGAATAAAGGTCGGAATCTCCATGTCGCTGAGATCCTGACCATCCGTCTTATCCAAGGACGGCGGAGGTGATAGCGGGGTCACTTTGCGCGGAATATCCGGCGTGGACATCGGCCTCGGCTGGGGTGCTACCGGACGAGTTGTGGTGCGTTGAATCGGGAGCTGAATTACTGGTGTGCCGCGGGGTGGCATCGTGTTCGCCGAAGTCATCGTCGACGGAGTGATCGTCGGCGCAATCGGAGTCTTGTCGAAACCTGTCGCGATCACAGTCACGCGACACTCGCCCTGCATCGCCTTTTCGTTGACAGTTCCGAAAATAATTTCGGCTTCTTCACCGACGGCATCCTTCACGATCTCGACGATCTGATGAACGTCGCCCAGTGTGAGATCATCGCCGCCCGTGATATTGACGAGAACGCCAGTCGCGCCGGACACTGACACATTATCGAGCAAGGGACTCGCGATCGCCTGTTGTGCAGCATCCGTCGCGCGATTCTCACCACGACCAACTCCAGTTCCCATCAGTGCGGAGCCGCCTTCCTGCATTACGGTACGCACGTCAGCGAAGTCCACGTTGACGAGACCCGTGACAGTGATGAGGGTCGAGATTCCCTGCGTCGCGTGAAGCAGAACTTCATCTGCTTTCTTGAGAGCATCGTGAAACGGAATTCCCTTTCCAACGACTGCGAGGAGCCGCTCATTCGGCACGACGATCATTGTGTCGACGTGCTTCCGCATTTCCGCGATTCCGAGCTCTGCCTGACGGAGACGCTTTCGTCCCTCGAACAGGAAAGGTCGCGTGACGATGCCGACAGTAAGTGCGCCCGCGGCGCGAGCAAGCTCGCAGACTGTTGGCGCCGCTCCGGTGCCGGTGCCGCCTCCCATACCGCAGGTGACAAAGACGAGATCAGCGTTGGTAAGAACGCGTGACACCTCATCTCGATTTTCTTCGATTGCCTGCTTTCCGATTTCAGGTCGCGCACCCGCGCCAAGTCCGCGCGTCAGCTTCTTGCCGATCTGAATTTTTACGTCGGACTTCGAGTTCAGCAGCGCTTGTGCATCAGTGTTGACAGAAATGAACTCGACACCGGAAAGTCGCTCCTCGATCATCCGGTTGACAGCATTACCGCCGCCACCGCCGACACCGACGACCTTCATGCGCGCGTTTTGGGAAGAGCTCTCTTCGAACTCGAAATTCATCGGCGGCGACTCCAGAAGGGACGTTAGTGTGGAAAAGGGAACGCCAATATATATGCGTTCTGTAAAAGCAACCAATAGGCAATCAGATGTAGTAAGGAGATTCTTTAGGTGCGAAACGCAACATTCTGGTTTCCCACATTTGCTGGGAACCACGAACTTTTTTGATGTGGATAATCGTCCGCAGATTGTACGCGAACGGACAACTGGCGCTCTAGAAGAAATCCTGAAGCCAGAGTTTTACACGCTGAGTCAGCCGGTCGATGCCGGGCGTCGTAAGCGGCCTGCGCCGTCCGGCCGCGGACGTTCCCGCGATCGCAACGCGATTCGCACCATAGAGAGCGAGACCCACGACAGTGGAAAATCGTGGAGCGTCAACCGAGTCCGTCAAACCGGCGAGGTGGTCGGTTGGCTTTCCAATTCTTACGCCGGTGCCAAACACATCGGTCGCAAGCGCATCAACGCCATCCATTGCCGCCGCTCCGCCGGTGACAACGACACCACCACTCAACCGGTTTGCGTAACCCGCCCGCTCCAGCTCCTGATGAACGAGATAGAAAATCTCGTCGATGCGCTGATGAATGATATGCGCGAGAACTTCGCGCGCGACATGCCGCTGTCCCTGCGCGGCAGTACTCGGGAGCTCGATCACATCGTCGGGATTTACCATCGGCTCGTACGCGCAACCGTATCGCTCCTTCAATCGCTCAGCGTCCGATTGAGTCAGACCAATTCCCTGCACGATGTCGTTCGTGACGCTGCTTCCACCGAAGTTTATCGTCGCGAGATGACGGATTTTTCCCTCGTGAAAGATTGCAACGTCCGTCGTGCCCGCTCCCATCTCTACGAGCGCGACGCCAAGTTCTTTCTCTTCCTCGGTAAGAACAGCAAGCGCGCTCGCGAGCGGCTCCAGCACGAGCTCCTTCACGTGATAGCCGGCTTTCTCGACTGATTTTCGGAGATTTGTCGCTGGGGACGCGCCGATAGTCACGAGATACATTTCCGTCTCGAGCCGCGTTCCAACCATTCCGATGGGATCGCGGATTCCCTGATTCTTGTCGACGGTGTATTCCTGCGGAATTGCGTGAAGCAGCTCACGATCCTGCGGAATCGGCTGTGCACGGGCGACTTCGTTGGCGCGATTCACATCCGCTCGGGAGATCTCATCGCCGTTCACTGCGACAATTCCCTTGCTCGTCATCGCGCGAACGTGCTCGCCTGCGATGCCGGCATAAATGGAATCGATCTCAGTGCCCGCCATGCGCTCTGCATCTTCGACGGCTTTCTTGATAGAGCGAGTTGTCTCCTCGATGTCGGAAACAATTCCGCGGCGCAATCCTGTAGTGCGCGCCTGACCGACGCCCAGGATTTTTATTGAAGGCTGCCGGTGAACGTCGCCGACGGCTTCCGCTATGACGACTGTTGTTTTTGCGGAGCCAATATCCAGCCCGGCGATTACACGTTCCTGAATCATTGAAGCCTTGCGATAACCTGGTCGCGGTAACGTAGATCGAGCTCGGCGACACGAGCACCGCGTCGTCGCAGGTCGAATTCCACGGGAAAGATATCGGTCAATCTAGTTGCTGACACCCCCATTCTTGCGCGAACGCGAAGCATGCCCGGTGTATCGAGCGAAGTTACCGCTGTGCTATCGGAAGGTGCAGAGGCAATCGCCGGGGTCACAGCAGGAGCTCGCGATCCAGGAGTAGTGAGAAGCAAAAGCACATCGCCCGCGTTCGTGCGTGACACTTCACTTACTCGCCGAAAAAGGACTGCACTCGTCGAATGTATATCACCCAGCATTTTGGTTAGCGCGACATCGCGCTGGTCCGATACCGGCAAATCGAGCGAAGTTTCTTTCGACGGATCGATTGGCAGCGGAACTCCCGCAGCATCCACGGGCTCGAGTCCCTGCGGGCCAGTCACAAGAGCAACTGGAGGATTCTCGCGAATCGTGACAACTAAAGTTCCAGGCAGCTTACGAGAAATTTTCACGTCGGCGACCTGCGGCATCTTGCTCAATCGCTCAACCAACGGCGGGACATCATCGAAGACAGAGCGCAGCGTATCGATTTTAAGCCGGGCGACGACAGTGTCCGGGGAGAGGTAATGGGTTCCGTCGACGACGACGGATCTCACACGAAAGAACGCGAGCTTCGACGCGCCGCGACGAGCGAGCCACGACGCGGGCAGAAGCAACAGAAGCAAAACGACGATCGCGAAGAACTTCCACCTTGCACGCGAGCGAGGTGGTTCCGAGGCGGTTCGATCAGTTGGGTCGAGAGGAAGAGAGCTCAAGCGCTACGCGCCGAGAGAAGCTTGCTCAGCTCTTCGCCGGTTTTCGTGATGTCGCCTGCGCCGATAGTTATCACGATGTCGCCATTCTTTAGTTCCCGGCCGAGAACTTCCGCGAGCGACGCGCGCGGACCTTCCCAATGCGGTGGTGACTGCAGCTGCTTCATCGAATCAGCGATGAGTGCGGCAGTGACGCCAGGTATCGGCTGTTCGCGCGCCGGATACAAGTCGCACAAGTAAACGACGTCGGCTTTCGAAAGCGCGGTGGCAAACTCACGATGGAAATCACGCGTTCGAGAGTACAAGTGTGGCTGGAACGCTGCAATGATTCGATTTTCCGGATACGCCGCGCGGGCAGCCTGGAGCGTCGCTTCAATCTCAGTCGGATGATGCGCGTAGTCGTCGATGATCGTGATGCCGTTCACCTCACCGATCATCTCGAACCGCCGCTCGACTCCAGAGAATTGCTCGATCCCCGCGCGCATTTGATCGAGCTCTACGCCGAGCGCAATTCCGGATGCCACAGCGGCAAGTGAATTTCTGATGTTGTGCGTTCCCGGAACGCGTAGTGTCAAAGTCCCAAGTCTCTTGTCGTCGTAGGAAACATCGAAGCGCGAACCGCGGCCCTGGGATTCGATGTTGGAAGCACGCAGCCGGCCGTCAGACGATTGTACGCCATAACGAATTATCTCGGCGCTGTTTGGAACGGGAAGACTCGACGCTCCAGCATCATCGTCGCAAAGAACGATGGCGCGTGCGCCACGAACAAATTGCGCGAATGCGTCGCGTATCTCGGGAAGTCCGCCAGGATAAATGTCGAGGTGATCTTCCTCGACATTCGTGACGACGGCAACGGTCGGTGACAATGCATGGAACGATCTGTCGTACTCATCGGCTTCGACGACAAAGACGTTGTTCCCGCCCCCGCTCAGATTTCCGTTCCACGAGCCGACCCTCCCTCCAGCAACTCCAGTCGGATCGAGCCCCGCGGACTTAAGTGCTTCGGTCGTCATCACCGTCGTCGTCGTCTTCCCGTGAGTGCCGGCGACTCCAACGAGCTCACCACCTGAGACGGCTTTCCCGAGCGCTTCCGCGCGACGCGTGACAGGAATACCAAGTTGTCGCGCGCGCTCGAGCTCCGGATGATCCCGGCGAATTGCGGACGTGACAATTACTTCAGCTGCGCCTTCTACGTGAGCGGGATCATGTCCTTCCAAAAGCGAAATTCCGAGCCGTCGCAAATCATCCGCCGAAGAAAGATTTGCGTCGCATCCGGTAACGCTGAATCCGCGTCGAACATACAGCTCGGCGAGTGCGCTCATGCCCGCACCGGCAATCCCAACAAAGTGAATTGGGCCGGTCACAAATGTGCTCCAATCTGCTTTAGGTCTGACATGCTAAGTATATGAGTGGCAATGTTATTGGCCGCATCAGGTCGCGCTCTTTGCAACGCCGCCTCGCTGCGCTCCTTGAGCAAGGCAGGCTGCTCCACGAGAGGTCTTACAGAGGCTTCGAGACGCTCCGGACTCAACTGCGACTGAGGGATGAACTCAGCTGCCCCGGCCGCCGAGAGTGCCCGAGCATTTGCTGTCTGATGATCGGCGGCAGCAGTCGGAAGCGGAACCACAATTGGAGGAATTCCCCACGCACAAAGCTCGGCTGTGGCCATCGCTCCACCGCGACTCAATGCGAAATCAGCGGCCGAGTAGGCGTTAGCAATCGGCGACAGATATGGCTTCACTCGCACCCGCTCCGACTCGAGAGACTCAAACTCTTTGTAGGTCCCCTCGCCGGTTGCCCAGATAATGTAGACGTCACCCGCCTGCCGTGTCTTGATCCACTTCGCAACCGTTTCATTGATTGCCCAAGCGCCCTGGCTGCCTCCGTAGATCAGCATCACAGGAGCGCCGGCCTCCGGAAATCCCCACTCCCGCCTCGCAGCCGCCCGATCGGGACGGGGAGTTGGCGGCGGCTCGATTGGATTTCCGGTATCGAACAGCTGGGTATTTCGCCCCGGCGATAACAAGTGACTCGCTTCAGGAAATCCGTTGTGCACCTGGCGCGCATACCGGCTGAAAAAGCGGGTCGTCAAACCGGGAAAACTATTTTGCTCCTGAACGGCAATCGGAATTCCGTGCACAGCCCCATATGCGAGCGCTATTCCGGACGCATAGCCACCGGTGCCCACGATACACCCCGGACGCGAGTGCGCCACGATACGCGAGATGGCGCGCCACGCACTGAACGCACCCTTGAGTGTTCGGTAGTTCAGCCAGGGCTTCGACCTATACAAGGGATGCAGGTCGAGAAGCTCGAATGGAAACTCCGTCGTCGGCAAAACATTTCGTTCAATTCCGCGACGAGCGCCGATGAAAAATGGCTCGACACTCGGATCCAGACGCTTTAACGCGCGCGCAATCGCGAGGCCTGGATAGAGATGTCCGCCGGTGCCGCCTCCGGCGAAAAGGATCCGCATGCTACGCCTTGTTCATGACGAACAACGGATCCGTCGCCCGCCCGCCGATGACTTTCTCCCGCGTGCTGCCGATGTTCACCAGGATTCCCGTCATCAGCATGGAAAGCACAAGATTCGATCGGCCATATGAAATGAATGGGAGCGTAAGGCCCGTTGTTGGAAGAAGTCCGATCGCAACGCCTATATGCAAATAAGCAGTCAGGACGATTGTGACTGTTATGCCAATCGCAACGAGCTGAACGAATGTAGACCGTGCTGTACGGGCAATTCTGAAACCAAGAACCGCAAACAACGCAAATAGAAGTATCACGAGGGCTAATCCGATAAACCCACGCTCTTCGCCGATGTTCGCGGCGATGAAATCGTCGTAAGCGAGAGGAAGAAAGCCGTATTGCTGGCGACCCTGCCCGAATCCAACGCCGGTTAATCTTCCCGAGCCCACTGCGATCAATGATTGCCGCAGCTGGTAATCGAGATGTGGAGGCGCAGACCCCGGATCGAAAAACGCGGTCATTCGGAGAAGAGCGTAATTCAGTCGCTGAAACTGCGACCATAAAAGTGGAATCGCGATAATCGCAAGAACAACGAAATGCCCGATGCGTGCGCCACCCGCGAACAGAATGATCCCCATGATCAGCGTGTACGTCATCGCGACGGAGAGATCGGGTTCCAGCGCAACGAGAATATCGAGCACGCCAACTACAACGAGAAACGGCAGCAGACCTTTCGTCAGTCCCTTCAATGCATCGCCCTTTCTGACGACGAGCATCGACGTCCACACAATGACGGCAATCTTGCCAAGCTCCGACGGCTGTAGAGACGCACCAATGAGAAAACGGCGTGATCCACGAAGCCTCGGCGCAATGGATAACGTGAACGGAAGTATGATCACAGTCAAAAGCACGATCGACAGGATCATCAACGGCCATGCCCACTTGTAGAAAAGCTCAGCGTCGACCTTCGCAAAAATTGCGAAGATGACGAGACCGACCATTACACCACTCAGCTGCTTGAGAAAAAACGCCGCGCTGCTCTGGCCCGCCTGCTCGGCGGCGATTGCACTCGCGCTGTATACGGTGCCCAGTCCGAGCGCGATGAGGAACAGCGTAATCACGACGAGGAGTCGTGCCTCCACGCTCATGTTCCATCGATACCTGACGTCGCCGACTGCTTCAGCCATCTATTTGCCCGACGCCAGCTGCCTGAATTTCGCGCCGCGCTCCTCGTAGTTCTTGAACATATCGTAGCTCGAACATGCGGGCGATAACAAAACCGCGTCGCCCGGTTTGGCTACCTCGCGAGCGCGCTCAATCACCGCATTAAAATCAAAATCGAGTTTATCCAATGGAGCCACGCCGGACAAATCCTTTTCGACTTCCGGGCCCGCTTCTCCGTAGGCGATGACGTGCTTCACTGATTTTCTGATTGCGTCAGCCAGGCCGGTATACGGCTCGCCTTTGTGGCGCCCGCCAAGCAGAAGAACTGTTGGTCGCTTCATTCCCTGCACTGCAACGAGAGTCGAGCTTACGTTCGTTGCTTTCGAATCGTTGATCCACTGCACGCCATCGAACTCACCTACGAGCTCGAGCCGATGGGCGAGTGAGTTGAAGGATTTCAACGCATCGGCCATCACGCGGCGAGCAGTTGTTGATCGGAAATTCACATCAGCGACAGACACCGCGAGCGTAGCAGCAAGAACGTTCGCGACATTGTGATCACCGAGAAGAGTGAGGTGCTCGCGCTCGAGTAGAAGATCGCCCAGGAGGATCATCCATCCAGTTGGTGAATCGTACCACGCGTCCGCTTGCCGCTTGATCGAGAAATGATATTTGTCCCCGCGTACGTCACGGGCCATCGTCCGAACGCCGGAATCATCGGCGTTCAAAACCCAACGACTGTCGTCATCGGCGTTCGCAAAGAGTCTCGCCTTGTCTGCGTAGTATTCGTTGACGCTGGGATATCTGTCCAGATGATCGGGACTCAGATTCGTGAGCACGCCGACAGTTGGTCGAATGCCTGGAGTGTCGTGCAGCTGGAATGACGACATCTCGAGCGCGATCCACTCCGGGTGGTTCGCTCTTAGCGCAATCTCCGAGAGTGGCGTTCCAATGTTGCCCGCATCCACCGCATCGAAGCCGAGCGCGCGAAGCAGATGCCCGACGAGCGCTGTCGTTGTTGTTTTTCCATTCGTGCCGGTGACTGCAATGGTTCGCGAGTCGGTGAGGAATCGAAGCGCAATCTCCACCTCTCCCACTATGGGAATCCCGGCCTCTCGCGCGGCAGCAAGTGGAGGTACTTCCGGAGGAATTCCCGGACTCGCAACCACAAGATCTGCTCGACGAATCCGATCGATGTCATGCGACCCAACCGAAACATCGGCGCCGAGCTCGCGTAATTTCTCGGCGTTATCCTTCGCCGCCTCAGAATTGCCGGAATCGGAAGTGTAGACTTTCCTGCCGCGCGAAAGCAGAAGCCGGGACACCGACGTTCCACTTTTCGCTAATCCGAGAACCGCTATTTCGCCTTCAGGAAGCTCCTCGGCGGTCATCTCAACTTGAGCGTACTCAGCGCAACGAATGCGCAAAGAATCCCAAGAATCCAGAAGCGCACAACAACCTGTGCCTCATCCCATCCGCCCTGCTCGAAATGGTGATGAAGTGGTGCGAGACGAAATAATCGATGCGCCTGCGCGTACTCCATCCCATGCATCTTCTTATGAACCTTGAAAACAACGCGCTGCAGAATTACCGACATCATCTCGGCGACGAAAACGCCACCGACGAGAAGAAGCAGAAACTCGGACTTGAGAAGAATCGCGACAACGCCGAGTGCGCCACCTAATGCGAGCGATCCTGTGTCACCCATGAAAACCTGCGCGGGATGCGCATTGAACCAGAGAAATCCAATACACGCGCCCATTATGGCGGCGCAAAACACAGTGAGCTCTCCTGCACCGCGCAGGTAGTAAACCTGCAAATACGCTGATGCGTCGAATCGGCCGATTATGTAGGCGAATACAGCGAGCGTCGCGGCAGCGATTGCCACGAGACCAGGCGCAAGGCCATCGAGACCGTCAGTGATGTTCACCGCGTTGCTCGTCCCAGTGAGCACGAACGTCACGAACAACACATAGAGCCACCCAAGCGCGGCGGTTGCCGGGATAATCAGGATGTATTTGTAGAACGGAAGCGTTGTCGACGCGCCGGGCAGCGTCGAGATCGGATATCGCCAGATGTACCATCCGAGCGCAAAGCCGATGACGATTTGGCCGGCAAGTTTGTATGACTCGATGAGGCCCGTGTTTTTCTTGCCAAGCTGTCTCTGCTTGAGCTTGAGCCAATCATCGGTGAATCCGATGAATCCCATCCACAGCATCACGAGCATCGCGAGCAGCACATATGCGTTCGTCAGTTTTGCCCACAACAACGTGGGAACGAGAGTCGCCGTGAGGACGATGAGTCCGCCCATCGTCGGCGTTCTTTTCTTTTCCTGATGACTGTCCGGAGTTCCCTCTCGAATCACCTGGTGCAACCGCATTCGGCGCAGCCGCTTGATGATGATCGGACCAACAATGAATGAGACGAGAAGCGCTGTGACTGCGGCGCCCGCCGCACGAAAGGATATGTAGTTGAATATCCGCAGAAATCCGAACTGTTTAACGAACGGAACGAGCAGGTAGTTGAGCACTAGGTCGTGGCCCAGGTAGTTATGTGCGGAACGAGTCGCTCGAGCTGAACACCACGAGACGCCTTCAATAGAATAACTGCATCCGGCTGGAGCCGGGGCGCAAGCAATGTCCAGATCTCTTCGACAGAATCAGCCCGAATGACGCGGTCATTTCCAGGCGCCACACGCTCGAGCGACCGCGCGAAATCACCGATGCCTGCAACGAGGTCGGCGCCCGACTCGACCGCGCGCTTGCTCACGTCGTCATGCAGCGCATCTGCCGACCCCCCAAGCTCGCGCATGGTGCCAAGCACAATTACGCGTTGGCGGTCAGCGCCGATTCCTTTGAGAAGATCGATCGCCGCGCGCGCCGAGCCAGGATTGGAATTGTACGCGTCGTTGATCACCGTCGCGCTTCCAATTGTGTCCCACGCTATTCGCATCTTCGGCAGCGGCATCTTCGCGATTCCACTTGCGATGGACGGATCGGAAACTCCACATGCTCGAGCAACGGCAATCGCGAGCATGGCGTTCTCGAGATTGTGTCGTCCGCGAAGTGGCGGGCTCACCATGATTCCGTCGAACTCGAGTGTTCCGCGTCCATCGGGGTCGATCTTCCAGGCTTTTGGCGAAACATCACCACCATCGAGACCGGCCGTCTGAACACGGTTCGCGCGCCCACGCGCAGCTTCTGCAATTTCAGGTTGCGCAGTTGGAGCGATCGCGAGCTCAACGCCGTCATACACCGCGGTTTCTTCACGAAGTACTCCCGCGAGATCTCCAAGACCTTCGAGATGCTCTTCTGCAACCGAAGTAACAACAGCAATCTGCGGCTCAGCGATCGCGCGAAGAATTGCAACCTCGCCGGGAATATTCGTTCCCATTTCGATTACTGCGCACTCGGCGTCCGCGGGAATAGCCAACATCGTAAGCGGTACGCCGATCCGGTTATTCAAATTTCCGGTCGTGGCATGAACGCGTAGCTCGTCACCAAGGGCAGAGCGAATCAAATCCTTCGTCGTAGTTTTTCCGTTGCTGCCGGCAACGGCGATCAAAGTTTTTCCCCATGCACGCCGCCAGTACCGCGCAAGCGCACCCAACGCGACAAGCGTGTCGTCCACCTGAAACACCGGGACATTCAGCGTGTTGAGCGCTGGAGTCTTGCTCACCACTACGGCGGACGCACCGGAAGCGACAGCTTGCTCGAGGTAATCGTGACCGTCGAAACGCTCCCCACGAAGTGCGACGAACAGCTGTCCCTTCCCGATTTTCCGGGTGTCGGTGGTGATGCTGTCGATTGCTGTGGTGCCGCGGGGAGACCGAACCGTCGCGCAATCTTCGAGCGCAGCGGCTATGCGATCCAAACTCCAGAAAGGTGTGGTCAATTCGCGGTCAGGAGCTCGCGGACAATTTCTTTTTCATCGAACGGCAATTTCGTAGCTCCGCGAATCTGATAAGTCTCATGGCCTTTTCCGGCGAGAAGCACAACGTCTCCGGGTTCTGACATCTGAAGCGCACGTGCAATTGCTTTGCGCCTGCTTTCGATCCTCTCGTGGCGCCCGTTCTTCATTCCCCTTTCGATGTCGTCCAGAATCCGCTCGGGATCTTCGGTTCTCGGGTTATCGCTTGTTACAATAGCGATATCTGCGCCTTCCTCCGCAGCAGCGCCCATTTCAGGACGCTTTCCGCGGTCGCGATCCCCGCCACATCCAAAAACCAGAATCAACTTACCCTTCACAAACGGCCGGATCGCGCCGAGCGCCCGCTCCAGGGCGTCGGGCGTGTGGGCATAATCGCGCAGGACCGTTGGAGCCTGCGAAATAACCTCCAGCCGACCAGGAACCTGGGGAAGATCGCTCAATCTTGAAACGAGATTGGTAAGCGGCGTGCCGAGCGTAACGCCCACTGCAATTGCGCCAAGTGCGTTGTGAACGTTCACGTCGCCAATCAGCGGAAGGCTGACGTCGTACGATTCATTTTGATACTGAACCTTCCATTTGCTTCCTCCCGGCGAAAACTCAACGTCGGTTGCCCGAACCTCCGCGCGGGCGCTTCGTCCGAACAAGATCTTCTTTCTGGTATCGGGCAACCCTTTCCATGCCGCATCGTCCGCATTTACCGCAGCGTGACAATCCGGTTTGAGATATCCCATCAAGGCGGATTTGGCCGCGAAATAATTCTCCATCGTTTGGTGATAATCGAGATGGTCGCGCGTAAAATTCGTGAATATGGCCGCGTCGAACTCCAATCCGTCGATTCGCTTTTGATCGAGACTGTGCGATGAAACTTCCATTGCAACCCATCGCGCACCACGATCGACGAGAACACGCAACACGCGCTGCAGCTCGACGGGACCGGGCGTTGTTAATTCTGTTCCTCCCGGAACGACTTCTCCTTCAGTGCCAAGTAGAACTCCCAAGGTGCCAATCGATGCGCTGCGAGCGGAGGCGTCATCGAGGAGATGCCGAAGAATTCCGGCGGTCGTGCTTTTTCCATTCGTGCCGGTAATTCCAATGATGCGCAATTTGCGCGAAGGATTTCCGTAAGCGGTTGAAGCAGCAATAGCGGCGGCCCGCCTGCCCTCCCGAACGACGATTCGAGGTAGTGTCGTTCGATTTTCATCTTCGACGAGCGCTGCAATCGCCCCTTTTTTCTGAGCAGTATCGAGATAATCGTGGCCATCCAGCGCAGCACCTCGCACCGCGACAAACAGCGAATCCGCAATCACTCTCCGGCTGTCGTCGGCAATACCGTCGACAGTCTCGGGCAGCGTCCCCGTGACCGCGACGAGAAGCCCCGCCGCATCCAGGGCCGAGGTTACGTTGGCCAGCGGAAAGCGCATCACTATTGGTGCTGAAGTTTTACAATGCTGCCTGCCGGCAGCTGACTGCCTGCAGCAGGGATTGTTGCGCCTCCGCGCTGCGGAATCAGGCGGACGCGAAACCCTGCCCGATGCAAGGCTCGAACCGCGTCGCGAAGCGTCAGTGCCTGCACATCCGGAACGCTCCTAAGGGTTTGATCCACTGCCTCCTTGTGAGGCACGAACGGAAGCATCACCGTGACGGGCCCTCGAGGCGCGGCAGCCTCGCTGTCTACGCTTTCCTGCGGAAGATCGGCTACTTCGCCCCCAGCCTGTTCCACCGGCGCGACGGAGTCAGGATTCACACGGCGATCTCTCTCGACCGATGCGAGATCCGCGCGGTTCAATGCCGCGTCACGTGCAGCGAGCGCGGCGCGTAACACAACCTTCGTGACCGGCGCCGCAATTTCGCCACCGTAGTAATCGTGTCGCGGACTGTCGAGCTTGACGAGCACCACATACTGCGGCTTGTCGACCGGAAATAATCCCACGAAGGACGCCGTGTAGTTGCCCAGAACGTATCCCTTGCCCTGTTCGGTTCTCCGCGCGGTGCCGCTCTTTCCACCAAGCTGGTAGGTAACGAGGTCTGCCCGCGTCGCAGTCCCGCTCTCGACAACACTCAGCAGCATTTGCTGGATCTGCGTCGCTACAGCGGGAGAAACAACTCTGCGTATCACTCGCGCCGTCGAGCGATAAATGAGCTCGCCATCGGCAGATCGGATTTCCTTAATGATGTGAGGCTCGAGAAGCTCGCCTCCATTTGCGATCGCCGAATACGCAGCGACCAATTGCAGTGGAGTAACAGCAAGCTCGTATCCCATAGCCATCGATGAGCCGGATGTACGATTCCATTTCACCGGTTCGCGCAACGTACCTTCGGATTCGGCTGGCAGAGGAATACCGGTCTGCGTTCCAAGTCCAAAATCGCGAAGGGCCTCGTACTTCTCGCGTGGTGTGAGACGCTCAGAGAATTTCACGATTCCAATGTTGCTCGAGTAACGAATCACGTCGCTCAGCGAAAGTTCTTTCGCCTTGTGTCCATCTGTGATGAGACGGCCTTCAATGATCGTTTGACCGTTGAACGTTTCTATCATTTCATCCGGACGCGCTTTGCCGTGCTCGAGCAATGCTGCCGCGATGAACGGCTTCACTGTTGATCCTGGCTCGAACGGTTCGCTGACCGCTGTGTTTGCGACCGCGCGCGGGTTCGATCGCCTGCTAGCCATCGCCAGCACGTCGCCGTTCAACGGATTCATCACAACGATATCGCCACCCTCTGCCTCCAGGCTGTCGGTGGCTCGTGCAAGAGCGCGCTCACAGATTTCCTGAAGAGATTCGTTGATCGTGAGTGTCACAATCGCTCCGGCCCGCGGCGCAGTGCTCCAGCCATCAGGAGAATCCAGCGACCGACCCTGACCATCCACGGCCCTGCGCGCGCCTGTGGACGTGCCGCGTAGAACGCTGTCCAGCGATAGCTCGATTCCATCCAGCGCCCGACCGTCTGGGCCAACTCGCCCGACAATTCTTCTTATTCCACCCGCAGTAGCAAAGTCCCTCTGCATCACCGTCCGCGCGTGTACGCCCGGCATTTTTTTGAGGTCGCCTATTTCCGACGCAACGTAAAGATCAGGAAGCGATAGCCATTTGACGCTCGTATCGCCCGCACGGGCAATGAGCTCCGGTGCGACATGCGCTGCCTGAAGCTGGTCGGCCAGGGCCTGGCGGTCCCGCACTTCGCGCGGCGCAATGTCGATGTGCACGAGCTCGTGACTATCGACGAGCACGTTCCCCGACGCATCGAGAATCGCTCCGCGCGGCGCAGTCATGCTGTCCGATTCAAAATGGAGGGAGCGCGCGCGCTGCGACCACATCTCACCCTGGAACAGCTGCAGCCTTGCTGCCTGTGCAATGAGTGCGACGGCAAACAATAGTAGCAATACGTAAATAATTGTCAGGCGCTTAGCGATCAGCATTCGGTCCCGGTCGTCTTGAAAGAATTACAACCTCGGTGTCCGCGGGCACGTGCATTCCGAGTCTTGTTTCAGCAATCGGGATGAGCCGCACGCGCGAAGATCCTTCGCGAATTTCTGATTCGAGACGAACACGTTCATTACGCAGCTGCCGCAAGCGCGCTTCGACGCCGCTCAGTCGTCGCGCTTCTCCGTCGCCATAGCTTCTTCGCGCAATGACGGCTGCAGTGGTAACTACAAATCCCACGAGCACTGCCGCGACAATCCACCTGCCGCGAATACCTACGCTTTTCTTTGCCATGCTCTGAGATGTGCACTTCGCGCACGAGGATTACGCTCTACCTCTGCGGGGCTTGCTGTAATTCCCTTTCGGTTCACGAGTGATCCGAGTGCCACTCCGCCGCAGGTGCATTGAAGCTGCCTTGGAGGGCATATACAATCGCGACTCCATTCCCGCATAGCATGTTTCACGATTCGATCTTCGCCCGAGTGATAAGAAATGACTGTCATCACTCCGTTAGGCGTGAGCATGTCACGCAGCATCGGAAGCGCATGCTCCAGTGATTCAAGCTCGCTGTTAACCGCGATTCGAAATCCCTGAAAGATTCTTGCGAAATCACCGGTCCCACTGCGTGGTCCGAGCGCTGCGCGAATTGCGTTGACAAGATCGTCGCTCGTTGAGAACGAACCACGATCGCGACGTCGTACGATTTCGCGCGCGAGCCGGCGCGCTTTCGGCTCGTCCGCAAAATCGCGAAGAATTCGAATCAGGTCTTGCTCGTCCGCGGTATTCAACACGTCTGCTGCGGTTTCGCCGGAGGATTCCATTCGCATGTCGAGCGATGCGCCTTCGCGAAATGAAAAACCCCGCGATTGATTGTCGATCTGATGGGACGACACACCCAGATCAGCGAGAATACCGTCGAACTTTTGCGACTCTTGGGGGAGCAACCTGTCTGCCTCTGCGAAGTTGCCCAATATAATGCGAAATCGGCCCGCCGCCTCGAAGGCCGCGAGCCGTTCGCGCGCTGCAGTTACCGCCTGCGGATCACGATCGATCGCCGTTACATGCGCACCTAACGCAAGAAGGGCGGCGCTATGTCCGCCGCCCCCCAACGTGCAATCGAGAATTGTTTTCGAAGTCCCAAGGAGTCTCGACACTTCGTCCACAAGCACCGGCGCATGATAGGCGCTGTCCCACGCGCCCGGCGCCGGTACTTCCGGGGTCATTTGCAGAATCGCTTGACCATATCGTCAGTCGCAGGCATGTACTGCGGAATCGCTGTGAGAATCTGCTTCGCTGCATCAGCGTAGCTCTGCAACCCCGCAGGTACGTTTTCCTGAGCAACGCCGAACGCATCCTTTGCCTGCCTGGCGAGCGCGCAGCTCTTCGTTCCCTGAGCTTCCGTGATCGCGCTCTGGCCAATGGAGAACGACGAAACACCGATCAGGAACTTTGCGTCGGTCGAAGCCTCGAGCTGATCAGCCAGCTTCAGGAACTCCACGGCCCGCTGAAAATCAGCGCGATTCTTCGAGCCATTGCCGGCCTTGTATGCCTTGTTGCCCTCGGCAAGAAGAACCTGTGACAGCGCGTGTTTGTCGGCTCCGTTCGATGCACAGCTCCGGATCGTCGTCATAACGGCATCTGGTTGATTCATTGCGCTTTGGATCAATGCAACCTGGGCGCAGCCATTCTGGACTTTCGGGTCTAACGAGAGCGCTTTTTGTGCGGAGGCCAGCGCAGCAGCGTTGTTGCCAGCCTTTTGCTGGGCGGCCGCTTCATTCATATAGAGCGACGCATTGTTCGGGTATTTCGCTTCCGCCGCCTTCAGCGTCTCAGCTGCCTTCGCATAATTGTTTTGCGAAGCATACGCTGCCGCGGTGCGAATGAAATACGTGGTGTCGGCAGCTGCCGTGTCAGCCTTGATCAGCTCGGCACCCGTCTGATACGCGAGATCGTACTGTTTTCCGGCGAGATAAATCCGCCATGCCAGTAGCAGGAATTTCGGATCGCCCGGGTTGTTTTTCAGACCTTCAGCAACGATGGGGTAAGCGAGATCGTATCTCCCCGAGCTCGCTAGATCATTGAGGACCTGATCACGGAGCTTCTCGTCATTCGGATTCGCTGCGAGCAGGTTCAGCAGCATCTGGATCGACTTATCCTTGTCGCCCCTTTCCTGATAAATCGCGGCCGCCCAACGGAGCGCGGAAACGTTTTTCGGATCTACTGCGATGATCCTGTTCGCAACAGCGAGGACCGAATCCGTTTGCTTCTGGGCATTCATCGCATTGCCGAGGCAAACCGCCGCAATTGTTCCGGTGGGGTATTTCGATAGCGCTGAGCGCGCTGCCTGCTCCGCCTCTTTATACTTTCCCTCGCGGAACAAATTCGCACACGACTTCTCACCCTCGAGCTGTGCGCGGGCGGCCTGATAATTCTTCGAGATCGCGGGAGCTGCCTGGTCGACCTTTGCAACCTCGACAGTTCCGAGGGGCTGTGAAAGCGTATTGTCACGAGCCAGCACGAGACGCGAATCAACCTTGTATCCGGTCGGAGTCTTCGTGGCTGTACCTTCTATGTATTCGTCGGCGCGAAGCAGTACAGCCAGCGCGCGGGCATCATTCGGTTGAAGACACTCAGTGGTCGAATAACCGGATGCGGTTAGCGTCGCATCGATGTCTTTCTTTGTGATAACCTGAAGCTTTCGCTCGTCCGCGTCTTTGGTAACGCGCGACCGAACAGCCTCGGCAGCCTGAACGCCCAAGCCCGGCTGAGGCTCACAGAAAGTGGTGACCATCAAGCGAGGCGGCGGAGCGGCCTGCCGCTGTGCCGACGCGCCAAGCGGCGCCAGCGCCGCAACGGCCGCAAGCGCGATCAGCTTTCCGTTTCCGGACAATCGGTTTTGAAGCAAAGTCTGACTCCTCTGACTCATTGTTGTATGCCGTGAAAGGGATGAACAGATGTACACTTAAAGCGATTTACAGGTCCTTAAATCTAGATGGGCGAGGAGGGACTCGAACCCCCGACATCCTGCGTGTAAGGCAGGCGCTCTAACCAACTGAGCTACTCGCCCCCGGTGCAGAAACCTTGCCGTGTCCTACTTCAGGATGGCGATTGGTACCAACACGCAGTACCCAAGCACAAGGAGTATTGGGGCGACAGTTGTGCCACCAGCGGCGAGATCCGCGAATCCCGCGACGATGGCTGCGAACGCTGCAACGCACAGTGCAATGGTTAGTCGCCGGCCACTGAAATATCCATTTGCTGTGGAGTGGTCGCCCACATTCGAATCAGCCATAGCGCGGTAGTGTAGATGACCGTCAAAACGGTGTCAAGCCAACACGCGGCGACTCACGCGGTTGTCATCGACTCTTAATGTAGTGCGGGCAATCCGGCGTCAGCTGAAGCTTGGTGCAATCGCTCCACGATCGAGGATCCGAATTGCATCCGCGCACCGCTTTCCCCACACGTTGAACCGATTCGCTGTGTGTCCCGTTTTCCATGTGAGCCGCGCCTCGTCGAATTTTAGCGCGCTCATCTCGGCACGACCCAGCTCGTAGTATCCCTCGATGAAGTTCGGAGCGAGCAGAAGAGTCTTCCTGAAACAGTATTCCGCTTCAGCGAAATCTCCCTGGACTGAATGGAGAAGACCACGATAAAACGTTGCGTACAATGCAGCCTTCGGATCGCCGCTTTGTCGGGAGGACGGTACCAGCAGCTCAGTCGCGCGGGCGAGCTCGCCCTTTTTCATGCAAACGTATCCGAGATTTACGCGCGCCATTGCGTGCAGCGTGTTTTCGGCGAGGAGCCCGACGAGAACGCGCTCTGCATCATCGAGCATTCCCTGTCGCATCTGCGCCCAGCTGAGAAGTGCGCGACCGCGCACGTCACTCGGCGCAAGGTTCAGTGCGTGAAGCAAAACCGATTCAGCACCTGCGAAGTCGCCGATGGCAATCATGTGCCAACCCTTCTCAACGAATGTCGATGCTCCGAGATGATCTTCTCGCAGCGCTCTACGCGATGCCGCAGGTGTCACGCAACTCTCCGCCGGCGAGAGACGAGCGCAGTGATCGCATTGGCGATTTCATCTGCAGGAACGTTCGAATCAGCGCCCGCTGTTGCAAGCGCGGCAGCAGGCATTCCATAAATGATGGAGGTCGATCGATTCTGAACGATGGCGCCACCTCCAGCGCCGCGGATCGCTCGCAGTCCTTCAGCACCATCGCGCCCCATTCCGGAAAGGACGACGCCAACGGAACGACGACCGAAAACTTCGGCTGCACTTCGGAATAGCGGATCCGCGCTCGGACGTGCGGCGCACAATGCATCATCTGCATCGATTCGAACAACCGGGCCTTCGTTTCCGTGGCGAAGGCGAGCCTGACCTTCACCGGGGGCGACGTAGACGTGACCCTCGAAGAGTTGGTCGCCATCCTCGGCGACTGTCACGGGCAGAACGCATATCCGCTGGAGCCGCTCGGCAAGAGTCGGAACAAAAACAGCAGGCATGTGCTGAACCACAACAATCGCTGCTTCCAGATTCGCGGGCAGACGAGATGCCATCGCAGCCAATGCGCGGGGCCCGCCAGTAGATGCAGCTACCACTACGATTCGGCCCGCAGGTCGCTGTCGCGCTGGGGCAACGTCGCGACTCTGCACCGGCTCCTTCGTGACCTGTGGGAGTCGGGGTCCGAATCTCACCATCGATGCCATGTCGAGCGCGCGCATTAGATCGGCGCGAACGCTCACCAGATCGACACTCACTGGGCCGGAAGGTTTTCGAACAAATTCGACAGCGCCAAGCTCCAGGGCAGTGACTGCGGAGCTGTAAAAGTCGGCTGAGTCTGCAGCGCTCACGACAATCACGGGACGCGGTGTCTCACTCATGATTCTCTCGAGAGCCGCGAGACCGTCCATGCGAGGCATCGCGATGTCGAGCGTGACGATGTCCGGTTGGAGAACACGAACCTGCTCGAGCGCTTCGATGCCGTCGCACGCGGTTCCAACGACGCGAAAGTCGTCCCGGAATTCGACGATCTCGGTGACGAGGCCGCGCATGAATGCGCTGTCATCGACTACCAGCACTCGTTTTGTCGTTTGTGGCACTTCGCGATTCCTTGATTAGCGCCCGGACTACACGCGTCGGTAGATGCGCTCCCGTGGCTTTAACGGTACGAACATTTCCCGCGATTTTCCGAGGAGCGACTCTACTTTTCCAAGGACGAGGTAACCGCCCGGCAGCAACAGTTCATGGAACCGCTGCATCAGTCGCTCTGTTGCACTCCGTTGGAAGTAAATCACGACGTTTCGGCAGACGATCAGGTGAAATCGCGAAGAGCTGCGCGGACGGTCGAACAGATCTGATGTGTGAAAGCTCACGAGCGATCGAAGCTCGTCCGACGCCGTGTGGAGTCCGTCGCGCAGAGGGAAATATCTATCGCGCACCGCGGGGGTAGTGTCCGCAAACGACGCTTCTCCATATCGACCGCGGCGCGCCGCCGCGATTGCATCCTCGTCAACGTCGGTTCCAACAATATCGAAACGCGGTGGGGGTGCTGTTGCGTTGGACGATAAGGCTTGCTGATGCGCAAGCACCGCAAGCGAGTATGCTTCCTCACCCGATGCGCATCCAGCGCTCCAGATGCGAATCAGCGGGCCGCCGCTCGTTGCGAGATCAGGCAGAACAGTCGCGGCTATCGTTGCAAAGATTTCCGGATTTCTGAAAAGCTTGGAGACATTGATAGTGAGAGTGGAAATCAGCCGATCGTATTCGCGACCATCATCATCGAGAATGGCTGCATACTCATCGAACGAAGCGGCGCCACGAACACGCATGCGCACCGAGATTCGTCTGCGAAGACAAGTATCCTTGTAGCTCGAGCAGTGAAATCCGCGCTCACGCTCGATCTTTGTGCAGAGAGCTACGAGCTGCGGATCAGGAGCGTGTGATTCCACCTGTGTTGGCCGCGCGGCTGTACGCGGCCTGCGCTTCTTCGGGTCGGCCGGCGTGTTTTAGAATATCGCCAAGATTCCGATACACCTGCGGCATCGGACTGTCTGTATGAACGGCACGCTCGATGGTGTGTCTCGCATGATCGAAGTCGCCGAGTGATTCCTGCGCCACTGCAAGGTTATTGAGAAGAACAGGAGACGATGGATATCGTGAGACTCCTTCATTCAATATCTCAAAAGCGCCTTCTACGTCACCCTTGACGGTCGCAAGTAAGCCTGCGCAATGGTACCAGACTGCTGGCGGCGCAGTGCCACCCCACGCTGTACGAGCGGCTGCAAGTGAAGCCGCACCATTTTCAAAATCGCCACGCTGAATCGCGAGCAAAGCGAGACCAAGATGCGCGAGCGGCTCGGGGCGAGCGCCCCGATTGGCAACTTGCTCCAAGGCGAGGCGGGCTTTCTCGAATTGACCCAATCGTTCGTATGCAAGGCCGAGATTCACGAAGATGGATCCCATTCTTGGAGCCGCTACGGCGGCACGCTGGAATGAGTGAACTGCATCATCCCATCGTGTGTCACGCAATGCAATCAATCCGAGATAGAACGACGCTGAAGGATCCGTCGATCGGAGCTCGAGAATTCTTTTGAACTCGCGCGCTGCATCGCTGTACATGCGTGCTTTGTAGAATGCGATTCCAAGATTTCTGTGCTCGGCAATTACGCTATCGGGTACAACGGGCGTCGCATCGCGCATGCTCACCGCAACCACGAATGCGCCGCTCAATAAACCGTAGAGCGCTTTTCCGACAGCGAATTCACCGAGTTTTGATTCTCGCATGAGATCACGCACATCGCGGTTCCCGTCGATCAGCGGAAGCAGCATCTGCTGGTCGCGAGAGAACGCAATCGTATTTCCCAGCATCTGCTGGCGATCCAGCGCAAACACGAGATCGAACGATGGAATCTTTTTTTCTATCAGCGACCATTCGTCTACGCGACGCGCTCCTTCGAGAAGCAATTCCTGCGCATCCACTGAAATGCGAGTTACGTGGCTCGGCGGATTTTCACCTGGCTCGAAGCTGAATGAGCCGTGCGTCCAGGTGAACATTGAAAACACTGCATCATCAGGATCGAGATCACGATCGCTGAGCGATGCATACGAGATCCGACCGTTCTCGAAATAGATGGAGCCCGACGCGGCGTCCACGTTGAGAGTCAGGCAGCCGGACTTGTTTCCCATTGCGAGAAGCTGAAGAACGTCGGGAAGGCTGGCCTCGCTCAAGTTTCCGCGAATGGCCATCAGCGAAGCTCCTCGATCAACCGATCTGCGATCTCCGGCCACGCGGTGATCGTCTTCGCCGGATCCACTTCCGTGGGGCGCGCACCAAGATGGCCGGCTACGCCAAGGCGGCCGACACTCTGTTCGAGAGCCGGCCCTATGTCCGACAGAAAATCCTCGAACTCGCCGTCGTGCAGCTCACCCTTTAACAAACTTTCTCCATCATCGATAGCAATACTCTAAACTAGCCTTCAGCTAGCAGCGAGTTGATGGCTGATTAGGTCAACGGACCGAA
>DATLDN010000158.1:0-8906 GCA_035525855.1 Gemmatimonadaceae bacterium | reverse complement strand
TGTGTGTTTTTGGGTTGCCAGGGGGCGGGTTGTGCGTGGTGGGGTTTTCGGTCCACAATAATTTAACCCGGCGTCACGCATAAAAAAATTCACCCAAAACACAATGTGTTAAACTTTAGTACCGAAACGATACTATTTCTTTATTAGAGGCTGAATCTCGGCGGGAACAGCAATCGTCACTCCTGCACCGTTTCCAATCTCGACGGAGGTGATTGTCATTACCTGCTGCTGACCCATCATCGTTTGTGTCGTCTTGGTCGGCACCATAAAGTCGCCGAACTTCTTATAGTCGCTGTACACAGTGACGACTGGAATGTCGCCCATTGGCGTCGACTGCACATTACTCGATCCCACCATCAATCCCGTCGTCGGACTATAGCAATCGAACGTGTCACGGCCTGACTTCCACGTCAGCTTTACCATGTAGCAGCGCTCGGTACCGATCGTCGTATCGGCCACAGTCTGCATCGATGAGAACAGCTCGGGCGCGCGCGCGCTTGCACGCGGATCCGCTTCCTCTTTAATCGCGTCAAGCTCCTTTCCGGTGAGCAGCCTCGGACCCTGCATCGGATCGATCGACCATGCGGTCGTGCCATCATAGCCAATGCGAATCGACCCAACCCCAGGAATGGTGGTTGTCATCTGCATGCGATTCGGCGCGAGCTGAAGCAGCTCGAACGTCGCGTTGATTCCAGCCGCGGTCATAGCAAGCGCGCCCTTGGTTGTGAGCTGCTGAGCTTTCATCAGAGCAGCGCCGCCAATCGTTTGGGAGTATTTGGCAACGAGGGTCGCAGCAGGGGGAAGACCTTGAGCACTCGCGACCGATCCGGCCATAAAGCCGGCTGCCGCGATGAGGCGGATACCATAAGCGTTACGCATTCTATTCTCGGGAATTGGGTGTGGAGTAAAGACGACAGCAACAGTCCTGGGTTACGACTTGTGTCGCAACCCCTGAATCCATCGGATCGCCGCTTCCAACGGCGCATCGATGTTCTTTGATAGATCAGCTGCCGTAATCGGGACAATCTCGTCAGGTGTTACACCGGCACCCTCGATTCGGCCGCCGCGAGGATCCGTAAAGTCTGCGACCGCGTGAACGAAGATGTCGCCCGACGGAAGCGGGCTCATCAGCGCGGGCAGCGCCGCGGCTGCACTCCGCTGGCCGAACACGCGCGCACGACCAATTCGCTGCATTCCTGTCGCAAAGATTTCAGATGTACTCGCGCTCATTGCATCGACGAGAATTGCAACTGGTCCGCTATATGGGCCTGAATCGACTTGCTGTGGATTGAGCGCAAAGTTGAGCGACAGATCGCGTGTGCGCATTGTGCCAAGCGAGACCGGCGACGACACGAAGAATCCGCCGACTCCCATCACCATTGCGCCGACGCCACCGGGATTTCCGCGCAGATCGATGACAATTCCCTCGCACGTGGCGACACTCTTCACTGCCTTTGCAATCTCCGGCGAAAGAATCGGCAGCCAGATGTTGAATCCGATGATACCGGCGCTGCACCTGGAACCCTCGGAGCGCCGATCGACAGTCACGACGCTCAAAGTCGCCGGCATATTTCCAAACTTCGACACAACTCCCTTTTTCGGAATGCCGACCAGGTTCGCAACGAATGACTTTCCATCCAACGCCGTGAGACTGACGCGCACGGTGCCGCCGACCACTGGCGAGAGCGGGGCATTGAGCTTGAAGTCGAGATCCGAAAGTGCACGCTGTCTCCCCTCTTTGAGAGACAAGACTTTTTTCACGGATTCACGCACGACCCGATCGTTTATTTTCTCGACTGATTGACCGGGCCGAGCTCCAGCAAGATCCGCCGGACTCCCGGGAACGACGCGCCAAACGAGCGCACCATCGTCGACAATCCGCACCGACATTCCCGTTGTTCCACTTCCGCCGCTGTCATCATCCTTCACCTCTGATGCAACCGAAGGTGGAATCAGATAGAAATGTGAATCGTGAATCTCCGCGAGCATGTCGCCGAGCAGCGAGTCGAGTCCCGCGCGAGTTGTGACTTCGAGTGCACGAGGACGAAGAGATGTGTGCACAGCGTTCCATCTTCCAGCAACGAAGGCGGTGTCGATGTATGTCTCGCGGACGATCGACCACGCACTATCGAATGTTGCAACAGCAACCGACGTTTCCAGTCTGTCCGACTGAACGTCGGCAACCCGAGCGTTAGTCGTTGCGGAAGCGCAGCCCGCCAATAAAAGCGCGCCGATAAATTTCGAGAATGAGAATATGGGACGTTCACCCAGGTCGCCTCTGCGGCCAGCACCTTCTTGGGGAGCATCGGGAGCTTCACGGCTTGTGGAATATTCTGGTGACTGGAAAACGCGGTTACAGTTTCCATCCGGAGACGAAGCGATGGGAAGGAAAGCTTGCGGCGCTTTATCTACGGCACGAGCAGCTCGTAGCAGAAATGACGCGACGCGGATACCATCACCATTCGCCACTCGACAAGCGTCGGGCGCGCGGAGCGTCAACGCAGGATGCGCTGATTGATTCGATCGATGATCAGCAACGCCTTCTCGGCGACAAGCCGTGCAAATGTCTCTTACCAGACGAGTGATCAATGCCAGTAAGCGCCGAGTCGGCCGATAACTCCAGCGTAAACTTCGATTCCATCCCAGAGGTTTTGGATTTTCAGATTCTCGTTTGCTGCATGCTGGTTGTCGTCGAAGTTTGCGATCGGTAATACGACTATCGGAGCCCCCATTACCTGCTCGAACAGGTAGAGCGGACCACTTCCACCCATGGTCGGCAATACGATCGGAGTTTTTCCGATCCCGTCACCCACCGCGCGAACGACTGCTCGTGCGAATGGATCTTCAGGCGATGCTCTCGTCGCAGGGTATCCACCTTCCATCCATCTGACTCGCGCCACACGGGGGTGCGCCAGGCGCACTGCCATTGTGACGCTGTCACTCGTGACGAAGTAACCCTGGCGCGTGATGTGGGCGGCGACCAGGTCGCGAACGCGGGCAGGTTGCTGATTGGGAACGAGACGAAAATCGAATGATGCTCGCGCTTCGACTGGTATCGCATTGGCCGCGAGCCGTTCAACTCCACCAACCTGAATGCCGCGCACGTTGAGCGCGGGCAACATGATTCTTTCGGCTAACGGAGCGTCATTCGCTTCCGTATGTGCGAGTCCCAGTGATCGCCGAAGCTCTACGTCTACCGGTGGCACAGAACGAATCGCTCTTCGCTCGGCGGGTGTGATCGGTTTAACGTCGTCGTAGTAATGCGCGATCTTTATGCGTCCGTTGTCATCACGCATGCTCGCAATGAGATTCGCGATCAGCGCGCCGGGATTTGGCGCCCAGTTACCATAGTGTCCGCTGTGCAATGCGCGTGTCGGCCCATAGAGCGTGAGCTCCATTCCCATCACACCGCGCGTACCGAGCTGCACCTGTTGTTCGCCTGTCTGATGGTTGGGGCCGTCGCCGAAAATCCACGCGTCTGCTTTCAGTGCATCTCGATGACGCTCGAGCATCGACTTTAGATGTGCAGAGCCGGCTTCCTCTTCGCCCTCGAAAAAGATCTTGAGGTTTACCGAAGGGCGCAGGTTTGCTGCGCGCAGTGCATCAAGTGCCGTAAGCACCGCGATGATTGTTGCTTTGTCATCACCTGCCGATCGCGCATAGATGCGGCCGTCACGCGTCGTCGGAGTCCACGGCGGTGTCGCCCACTGGGACGCATCCACCGGTTGCCCATCGTAATGGGCATATAGAACGACTGTGCGTGTGGCGCCCGGCGTTGCAAGCTCACCCAACACTGCCGGAGGAGATCCTTCAACCTCGAGCAGTCGTGAACGCGCGCCCCGCTTCTCGAGCATTTGCACGAGTGCGTTCGCGTTACGCCTTATGTTGGTGTTGTCGCTCGCGAGATTCGGAATCGCGAGAAGATCGGTGAACTCGCGAAGGATCTCCGCTTCGTGCGCGGTGCGGTAAGTATGCGCCGCGGTTCGAAACGCAGACGCGTCGACAGCCTGCGCCGTTGATTGAACCGGAAGTAGGAACAGAGCCAGGCCTGCAGATCTCAGATTGCAACCTTTATCTCGCAGCGTGTACCTCTCCATTTACAGGTGGTCAATCCTAGCTAATTCCCGCGGATAAGGTAACGTAGCTGCGGACCTCTACAGGGTGAGCCGTGATCCCTCTCCGCCTCATTTTCGCAGTAACGCTCGTTGCGTCAACCGCATCGGCGCAAACAACGCCTGCCGTTCGCAGATTCGTTCATCTGGGCATCAGCCCTGATGGTCGTCGGGTCGCCTGGATCGGGCCTCCCTCGCGAAATCGGACTAATGCGGGAAATGCGGTCGTACTCGCCGATGTAAATCCGTCCGGGTCGATGAACATCGTTCCCTTGACCGGCGCGGATCCATCGAGTGCAACAGAGCTCGCATGGTCACCCGATGGCAAACAGGTCGGGATACTCGCAACTACGAATGGAGGAGCTCCGGCTCTTTATGTGGTTGCCTCCAACGGCGGTAATGGGAAGCGCATCGCAACGATTCGAGGCGCCGTTCACGGTTTACGGTTTTCTCCGGATGGACGGCGTGTTGCGCTCTTGTACACGGCGCCGAGTGAGCAGGCGAACAGCCCGTTGGCTGCGACGCCGCGTGACACCGGGGTAATGGACACACATATAGATCGTCAGCATCTCGCGATTATCGATCTCCAGTCAGGACGACAACAGCTGATGTCTCCACCTGACTTGTATGTCTATGAATTCGATTGGTCCCCGGACGGACGGCGCTTTGTCGTCAGTGCTGCAACTGGTTCCGGGAACAACAACTGGTGGGTCGCGCGATTGTATTCGCTCGACGCGCAGACCGCAGCGCTGCGAGAGCTATCGCGTCCGCCGCATCAAATCGCTCAGCCAACCTGGTCGCCCGATGGGTCGCTAGTCGCATACATCGGTGGATTGATGAGTGATCAGGGCGTTACCGGCGGAGATATCTACGTGATTCCAGCGGGAGGCGGTGCGCCACGCAACATCACGCCTCAAGCGAGTGTGTCGGTGTCATCGTTCAGGTGGCTTAATCCCGGGCAGGTGGTCGCGACATCATGGGCGCAGGGTGGATCGCAGGTGGCAACAATAGATATGGCAACGGGTCGATTCACTCCTCTTTGGAACGGAGATGAATTCGCATCGCTGGGCACTTCGACGTACAACCCCATTGTTGCAGCGAGTCGTGATGGCAGCGTAATCGCGTTCGTGCGTGAATCGCTTGGGGCTCCGCCGGAAGTTTGGGCGGGAGCGCCGAGTCGACTGGTGCGACTTACCCGCGCAAATGAGGGCGTGCTCCCAACATGGGGAAAGTCAGCGAATGTTCGCTGGCGAAGTGATGGATTCAATGTTCAGGGGTGGCTGATCTTTCCGCGACAGCTGGAGCCCGGTCGAAAGTATCCGCTGGTAGTTCACATCCACGGGGGACCATCATCCGCGTTCCCCGCCGAATTTCTCGGAGAAGGCGGCTCGGTTGAGCTGATCGCCCTATCCGAAGCGGGTTATTTCGTGTTTATGCCGAACCCGCGCGGGAGTTACGGACAAGGCGAAGCGTTCACAAAGGCGAACGTGAAGGATTTTGGGCGCGGTGATCTTCGAGATGTTCTCGCGGGAATCGATACGATCATCAAACGTTATCCCGTGGATGGGAATCGGTTGGGAATCAAAGGTTGGAGCTACGGTGGATTCATGACGATGTGGACGGTGACGCAGACTCGGCGATTCCGTGCAGCAGTCGCCGGAGCTGGAATCGCAAACTGGTTGAGCTACACAGGGGAGAATGGAATCAGCGAGTGGATGGTTCCTTTCTTCGGTGCCACTGCGTACGAGGATAAGGAGGTTTACGCGAAGAGCTCGCCGATCAACTACATCGCGAATGCGCGCGCGCCGACGCTGATCATTGTTGGTGAGCGCGATGCTGAGTGTCCTGCACCGCAGTCGTTCGAGTTCTGGCGGGGACTGCAGCACGTGGGTGTGAAGACACAGCTCGTCGTGTACCCGGATGAAGGTCACTTTTTTGTGAACGAGGCACACAAGCGTGACCGAACGCAGCGCACGATTCGGTGGTTCGACACTTACCTCAAGGGCGGTGTTCGATGAAATGGTTGTTGCCGATTGTTTGCTTGACCGCGCTGGGTCACTTCGAGCAACCGCTTGCCACAACATCATCGTCTGCGGCTGATAGCACTGTTGTTGTTCTCCTCGGAACGGGCACTCCGGTTCCTGATCCGCGCGCCGCTGGGCCGTCGACGGCGATTGTCGTCGGCAAGCGATTGTTCATCGTTGACGCAGGCGCGGGTATCGAGCGACGACTCAGTGCAGCAAATCTTTCGAACGGCAATTTCGAGGCAGTGTTCTTTACGCACCTGCATTCAGATCACGTGCTTGGATATCCCGACCTGATTTTTACGTCGTGGCTTTTTGGAAGATCGACACCGCTTCACGTTTATGGTCCACCTGGAATCCAGTCGATGACGAATCATCTCATCGCTGCGTTCGCTGAAGATATCGAGACACGAACGACCGGCTACGAACAAAATACGCGAACGGGTTACAAGGTCCGCGCGCGCGATGTGAAGCCAGGCGTCATTTACGATTCTGCCGGAGTACGCGTGACTGCGTTTGCAGTTCCACACGGGACTATGAAGGCGTACGGATACCGCTTCGATACTCCGACGAGATCGATTGTTATCTCCGGCGACACGCGCGAGAGCGACGCAGTCGCCCGAGCCGCGACGGGTGTCGACGTGCTGGTGCATGAGGTGGTAGTTGTGTCAGAGCTTAGAGATCGGCCCGGCGCATTCGGTGGCAACATAAGACGCTACATGACTTCGTTCCACACTCCCGCGAACAAGCTTGGCGAAATTGCAGCGCGCGCTAATCCGAAGTTGCTACTCCTTACTCACGTTGTTCCAACCGGCGTTGCCGACAGCCTGGTTATCGCGGGAATCCGCTCGGGCGGATTCAAGGGTCGCATCGCAATCGGGCATGATCTGGAGCGTTATTAGCGCCTAAGTCCCACGCGCAAACGTATGGGCCTTGCTTGTTGAATGATCATTCAACAGATTGGCCACATGCAATCTGTCCGCGAAAAGATCGTCTTTGCCGCAATGCAGCTGTTTGCGGAGAAAGGATACGGATCGACGAGTGTCGCGGAGATACTCAGTAAAGCAGATGTGAATGCAGGGAGCCTGTATTATGTATTCCCTGGCAAACAGGACGTTCTCATCGCGGTGCTCGATGCTTACCTGCACGGTATCGAGCCGATGCTCCTCGCTCCGGCGTGGAAAGGAGTAGCTGATCCGATCGAGCGCGTGTTTGCGCTTCTCGCTGCTTATCGCAAAGCGCTGATGTCAACGGGGCTCACCTATGGATGCCCGATCGGAAGTATTGCCCTCGAGCTGCACGAGCCCGACCCACCGGTTCGAAAACTTCTTGCAAAGAATTTTGACGGTTGGGTGAATGCAATCGAGAAGTGCTTCGCCGACGCCGGTGATCGGCTACCCGAAGATGTTGACCGTCGCGGGCTCGCACTGCTCGCGCTCACGACGATGGAAGGCGGTGTGATGGTCTCCCGCACCGACCGGAAGATCAATGCATTCGACACTGCAATCGCAATGTTCCGCGACTACATCGACCGACTGCAATCGCAGGTCGCTGCTCACTCAACATAATCCTCTACTCAAATCCCTTTCTTAATGATCAAAATGCGCGCGCTCGCACTGACGACACTCTCTCTACCGGTAATTCTTGCGAGCTTCATTCCGGTTAAATCGTCGGAAGCTCAGTCGAAAATCACGACTGCTGACTTCGGATGGCTCGCCGGTCGCTGGAAGGGACATCTCGTCGGTAATACTGGCGGTGACCTGGAGATAATCTTCGCACCTCCGTCATCGCGTGTAATCGCAGGAGTGATGCGGCTCGTCGATCATGACACAGTGCAGGTAGTGGAGCTGATATCTCTTGTCGATACTCCCAATGGCGTGGAAATGCGATTCCGTCATTTCTCTCCAGCACTGGAAGCGTATGAGCCAACGTTCAAGCAAACGATGCGGCTCAAGTCGCACGATGATTCGAGCTTTGTGTTCGAGAACATTGAACCATTCGACAGGACATTGATGTCGACACAGCCACGCGTCACCGTCTTCAAGCGAACCGGTCCGAACTCATACTCGGGAAAATCCGACATCATTGGAAGTTCCGGTAAACCTGCTGTGATCGAAGCGGTGTATCAGCGTGTACAGTGACAAGCGAATTATTTTTCGATATGCCCGCGCTCACAATTCGCATCAAGAAAAATCGTGATGGCACTGCAGCGCTGAGCTGCACTCGCGCTGATGGATCCGTCACCTGGCAGAAGCAGACTGGACAGCAGGCGCGTTTTTTTCCGTTGCACGATCTCACGCATTACGCGGTGGAATCCGTGCTCGGTCATCGCAACGGATTTTACGGGATGGTCGCCGATGGTTGGGATTTATCTGACTTTGGCGCGCCATGGCCGCGTGGGCCGCTCCCGGTGGATATCGATCCGTCTGAATTGATTGTCGGATTTCTGGATACTGAACGGGCAAGCGGAACCATTTGGACTGCGGCGGATCTAGAGGAGAAAGCGCGTCTGTACTTCGAGATGCATCACATCGATCGACAATTTGCAATCACCGATGAGGAGCTCGGACGGATACGCCAGCGCCGAGGAGAGCTGTTCGCGATGTGGAATGCAGTTCCGCCGGGGGACGCGCTCGAGCTGCGTTTTGATCTCAGTCGTGAGGATGGAGGACATATGTAACGACACTACTGACTGCTGACTACTTATCAGCAGTCAGCAGTGCAGTTACATCCTCAATCTCATTTACGCGCCTCGGATCTTCGGACATCC
>DATLDN010000157.1:0-32234 GCA_035525855.1 Gemmatimonadaceae bacterium | reverse complement strand
AGATGTCCGAGAAAAATCAATCTCACAGCTGTGTCGTTTCGGACATCTCAGCTCGGCACGCGGAATCGGGGACCGGGTACCCCCATGAGTGTCATCTGTGTGCCAAAGCAGTTCCATCATCGTTTCTCCATGAACACCGACCTATCTCCGACATCGGTAAATCCGAACTTCTCGTAGAGCCCACGGGCATCTCGCGTGTACAAAAGCCAACGTCTCAAATTCTGAAGCTCGGGATGCGAAACGATCACTTCGATGAGCCACTTACCGAGACCCTGTCGTTGCGAATCCGGAAAAATGAAAACGTCAGACAGATAAGCGAACGTGGTTCGATCTGTGATCACGCGAGCGAAGCCAAGCTGTTTGTCACCCTTGTAAACGCCAAAGGGAATTGAATACGCAATCGATCGGATTACGGCTTCACGCGTGATTCCATTTGCCCAGTAGGAATTCGTCAGGTATTCGTGAACCGCGGCGACGTCGATTCGCCCAGGGTCGGTGCTGATAGTAAAGCCATCCCGCTCCCATTCAGTTTCCAAGATTCCCCCTCTTAAGGCCGCCTTAACCCCTGCCCGAGAACTGGCACCTCTGGCCCGACTAGTGCAACGCAGGGAGAACAAATATCATAAGTTTAGCTCCTGTTCTTTCGACCTTCAGGTCGGAGGCTCGTAGACTTTTCGTGGAACCAAAGCAGCTTCGACCACAAGCGCACCTCGCGGCAATCATCAATTCTTCCGACGACGCCATCGTCAGCAAGGATCTGAATGGCATTGTCATGTCGTGGAATCCCGCCGCCGAGAGGATGTTTGGCTGGACCTCTGCGGAAATCGTCGGCCAGTCCATTCTCAAGATCATTCCTGCCGCACGCCGCTCCGAGGAAGACCTTGTACTTTCGAGGGTCAGAGCAGGCCTGGGCGTCGATCACTTCGAGACGGTGCGCCAAAGGAAAGACGGATCGCTAATCGATGTCTCACTTACTGTGTCACCCGTCAGAGATACCGACGGCACGATTATCGGCGCGTCCAAGATTGCGCGCGACATCACCATACGAAAGCGGCTGGCTCAGGCGGAACACCAGCAGCTCGTCAGGGAGCGGACTTTTCAAGCCGAAGCAAATCGCATCAAGGACGAATTTCTCGCCACCCTGTCGCACGAGCTTAGAACTCCGCTCAATGCGATCATCGGCTGGACTGAGATGATGCTTGCCGGGCACTTGACCGAGCAGGAGCAAGAGCTCGGGCTAAAGACAATCGATCGCAATGCACGGGCGCAGGTGCAGCTCGTTGACGATCTGCTGGATGTTTCGCGCATCACTACTGGAAAGATGCGGCTCCAGCTGATCTCGGTTGACCTTGTCGAAGTTGCAAAAAATGGTTTGGACATCGTGCGACCGGCTGCAAACGCGAAAAAAATCAAGCTCATCTCCGAGTTCGGCCGGCCGGAAATTCTCGTTCAGGCGGATCCCGACCGTCTGCAACAAGTTGCTTGGAATCTTCTGTCGAACGCCATCAAGTTTACTCCCGCGCGCGGCCAGGTTACGCTGAAGGTCGATACCGACGACGACGGAAACGCTTTGTTTACCGTCGAAGACAGCGGTATGGGAATCCCCGAAAAATTTCTTCCGCATGTTTTCGACAGGTTCAAGCAGGCTGATGGAAGTCTCACGCGTTCGCACGGCGGACTCGGCCTTGGACTCGCGATCGTGCGTCACATAGTCGAGCTCCATGGCGGCGTCGTTGAAGTGGAGAGTCCCGGAGAGAATAAAGGAACGAAATTCAAGATTGTTTTCCCGGGAGTCAGTGGCCGACGACAGCCGAATGGTTTCACCCGGCCCGAAACCACGGGCGGACAAAACCTCGAGGGCGTGCGCGTTCTCGTCGTCGATGATCGCGAAGATGAGCGTCAGCTCTTACAGATGATTTTGTCGCGTGAAGGCGCTCAAGTTGAAACGGCCGGCAGCGCGGCAGATGGCTTGACGCGACTCGCGACGTTGCGGCCACAAGTGGTTGTGAGCGACATCGCAATGCCCACCGAAGATGGCTACACGCTGATCAAGAAAATTCGCGCACTCGACGATCGCATTCTTGCAGCGATTCCGGCAATTGCACTTACCGCCCACGCCAGAATCGAAGACAGGCAGAGAGCACTCGACGCCGGTTTCGACTATCACGTCGGAAAGCCGTTCGACCGCGTTCGTCTCATTGATGCTGTTGGCGCGGCGCTCGATCTCGCGGGCGGCACGCAGCGGCCTAAATCGGCTTCGCCGGCGCGCGGCACTCCTCTCTAATCGTCGCCTGAGCGCCAACATCCGGATTCATCCGGCTCACTGATTGGTCATATACCTCGCAGTTCTCGCTGCGTTGTACACGAGCATCGCAGTCTCGTGGTTCGTCATTCCGATTGCGGGTCGTTTTGGAAAAGTTTTTCTCGGCACATCGATCTTTGCGCCCGACACGTTTCTCAACGCGGGAATTCTCGAGTGGGGATATCGCGCACTGTTATCGCCGAAGCTTCGCCTGTTCGACTGGCCTGCTGGATTCCCGCTATCCAACTCACTGGCGACAACTGAAAACCTGATCGGTTGGCAGGTGCTTTATACGCCGCTGCGCACAGCAGGCGTTTCAATCGCCGTTGCGTACAACATTCTGCTGCTCACATCGCTGGTGCTTTCCGCGATCGGTGCGGCGCTCCTCGCAAGGCGCTTTGTTGGAAGCAAGTCCGCCGGAGCGGTTGCAGGTCTCGTGTTCGGGTTTGCACCGTTTCACCTCGAGCATTTACTGCATTTACAGACAATGGCGGTGTGCTGGGCTCCTTTCGCAATTCTTTTTCTCGATCGGTATCTGGAGCTCAGGCGACCGGCCGACGCTGTTGGTCTCGCAGTGATGTTTTTGATGTCGTCCCTCTGCTCGATTTATTTCGGCGTCTTTCTCGCGATTGTGTTGCCGCTGTATGTGATTCTTTGCTGGATCTTCAAGCGGTATCCATTCGATTCACGATCGCTGCTTGGACTCGTTGCAACTGGTGCGGTGTCAGTCGCGTTCCTCATGCCAGTGATCAGTCATTACATCGAGTTCAATCGCAACGTCGGTTATCATCACACCGCCCAAGCGCTCGCCAATTTCTCGATGGAAGCTGCGGCAATCTTCCGCATGCCCGACTGGATGGCGTCATGGTCATGGACTCGCCTGGCGCGTGTGAGCGACTATCGCAGCACTCTCAGTTTCAGCGCGGCATTCCCCGGAATCGTCGCACTGGGACTTGCAATCTTCGGAGCGATTCGTGGAATTCGCGATAGCCGTTATCGACGCGCGACACTCGTGTTGTTGACGCTCGCGATCCTGTGTTATCTCCTCGCGCTTGGTCCAATCCTACGGCCGATCAATTTGAACGAATTGCGCGGCGCGAGCTGGCTTCCGATGCCCGGAAAACTCTGGCTGCTGATTCCGGGCTTAAGATGGCCGATGAGAATTTTCTTTTTTGCGCTACTCGCATTTTCAATTCTCTGCGGCTTCGGATTGAGTTTTTTGCGGCAGAATGTTTCTGCACGATCGCAGCGTGCTCTCGTATTTCTGGCAGTTGCATTGATCACTGTCGAATCGTGGCCGCGACTATGGCTGTCGCAGGAATCGGTGATCGCTCCCGACCCGATGTCGCTTTCCGATGCCTATCCGGTGCTCGCGAAGGAACAGGATCGCGGCGGAGTTATCGAGCTTCCTGTGTCTGATCAATCCGGATGGCGAACGCCGTATCTGACGCGCTACACATACGCGAGCTCGGCCCATTTGCGACGAGTGGTTGCGATTCATGGCAGTGTGACGCCGCCGCTGACACACACACTTTTGAAAGCCGCGATTGCCGCACCCGATACAACTGCCATGCATTATCTCGCTTCGCGCGGCGTCACACGCCTGGTGATTCACCTCCCGCTGATGAGAGGAACGCAGGGAATGTGGCTCGTCCACAAGCTGCAGGCTGCCGGATACCCTGTGATTTTTGCGGGCAACGAAGGGGTGATCTTCTCTACGACGAGAACCCCGGCGGGCACGGTCTATGCCCATTAGCACGATACATCAGCAAGCGGGGCGGTGGTGTCTGCGGACAACCCGAAGACCATTCACCGATGCGAAAGGGCGGACGTAAGGGCGGAAGCCGCGGTCGCTGAACTCGCATTTGCTCGGGAAGAGGGCCGTCCGCGCGGGCGGCCCTCTTCTTTTGTGGCGGAGAACAGTGAGAAAAAAGCAAGCGACAAAGTGGGGTTCGTTTTTATTTCTCCGACTCTCCGGGTTTGCTCCACCAACGCCACCTTCGTAAGTTTCGGCCCCCGCTAGATGGAGTTCCGAAACGACTGCGATGTTGGACAATATCAAGACTGCGCTCGAATCCCGCTACACGATCGAGCGTGAGCTGGGTCGTGGTGGAATGGCCACAGTGTACCTCGCTCACGATGTGCGGCATGGTCGCGAGGTTGCTGTAAAGGTTCTTCATCCTGAGCTCGCATCCGCCGTAGGCGCTGATCGCTTTCTTCGCGAGATCAAACTTTCCGCTCGACTCAATCACCCGCACATCCTCCCACTGTTCGATTCGGGAGAAGCAAGCGGCTTTCTCTTCTATGTAATGCCATATATCGAGGGCGAGTCACTGCGCGATCGCATGAATCGCGAAGGGCAGCTTTCTCTCGAGGATTCTCTTGCGATCGGACGCGCAGTTGCCGGCGCGCTCGATTACGCGCATCGGCGCCAGATCGTTCATCGGGACATCAAGCCCGAGAACATCATGTTGAACGAAGAGATGGCGATGGTGATGGATTTCGGAATCGCCAAAGCCGTGAGCGTCGCAGGCTCGGAAACTCTGACGCAAACGGGGATGGTCGTCGGAACTCCGGCTTACGTCAGTCCGGAGCAGGCAGCCGGTGAGCTCGAGATCGACGGGCGCAGCGACCAGTACAGTCTTGGCTGCGTGTTGTACGAGATGCTTACGGGCGAACGACCGTTCACTGGTCCGACTGCGCAGGCAGTACTGACGAAACGATTTACTGCGCCTGTTCCCTCACTCAGCGAAGCACTCGAGGGCGTGCCCGACGAGATCGATCGCGCATTGGCGAAGGCGATGGCCAAGGACGCAGCGGCGCGATATACGACGTCCGGTGAATTTGCGCGCGCGCTGGTTCCGCCGATGGTGACCACGCCAACGGCGGCAATTCCCTCGCCTGAAGGCGCGCAGGTCGTGAAGTCCATCGCGGTGATTCCGTTCACGAACATGAGTGCAGATCCGGAGAATGAATACTTCACGGACGGAATGGCCGAGGAGATCATCAACGCGCTGTCGAAAATCAAATCGTTGAGCGTCGCATCCAGAACATCGTCTTTCGCATTCAAGGGAAAGACCGAAGACATTCGGGAGATGGGCCGGAAGCTCGAGGTGTCGGCAGTTCTCGAGGGAAGCGTGCGCAAGATGGGCAACAAGATTCGCATCAGCGTTCAGCTGATCAACGTTGCCAATGGATATCAGCTCTGGTCCGAGCGCTACGATCGTGAGATCGAAGATGTGTTTGCGATTCAGGATGAGATCGGACAAAACATCGTGAAGGCGCTGCGCGTCGTGCTGAGCGAAGAAGAGAAGCAGGCAATCACGAAAGCGCCGACAGAAAACGTCGAGGCGTACGACTATTATCTTCGGGGGCGCCAGTTCTTTCATCAGCATCGCCGCACGAGCATCGAGTTCGCCCGGCAGATGTTCACGCGCGCCATCGAAATCGACCCGGAATATGCACTCGCGCATTCGGGTATCGCTGATTGCTGCTCCATTCTGTACATGTACTTTGACGCTCGTGAGTCGAACCTCAAGCAGGCTGATTCTGCGAGTCGAAAAGCGCTGCAGCTCGATTCACAGCTCGCCGAAGCACACTCTGCGCGCGGGCTCGCATTCTCGCTGAGCAAGCAGTACGACCTGGCAATGCAGGAATTCGAGACTGCAATGAAGCTCGATCCCAAGCTGTATGAGGCGCCATACTTTTACGGACGCGCCTGCCTCGCGCAGGGGAAATGGTTCGAAGCAGCTCCGCTATTCGAGAAAGCTGCGCAGCTTCGTCCGGACGATTATCAGGCGGTCAGTTTTCTTTCCGCAGCGTATGCGGGGCAGGGAAGAATTCACGAGGCGAGTAAGGCGTCACACCGCGCCGTTGGTGTGATCGAGCGATGGCTCGATCTGAATCCTGATGACGCGCGTGCGCTGAACCTTGGCGCGACGATCTGGTCGAATCTCGGTCAGAAAGAAAAAGCTTTGGAGTGGGCGAGGCGTTCACTCGTGATCGACAAGGAAGATCCGCAGCTGCTGTACAACGTGGCGTGCGTCTACGCGATCGAAGGAATGAAAGATGATGCGATACTTACGCTCGAGCGCGCGATCGACAAGGGATACGGCCACAAGGAGTGGATCGAGCACGACTCGGATTTGAATTCATTGCGCAGCGACAAGCGCTTTCAGGCTCTGCTCGAGAGGATGTAGAAGTCGACCCGACATGTCGGGTCGCTGGAATGTGAGACGGGAGTTGTTCGTGAGCAAAATGACAGTTTTGCCTTAAACGGTTTCGATTGCCTCCGCGGCGTCGCGACTCTCAGGCAAAACTGTCATTTTGCTCACGAATAATTTCCCTCTCACATTCGCGACCCGAACCGGACCGTCACCATCCAAGCACGATCGCGAAGATGAGCGGCGCCACGATGCTCGCGTCTGATTCGATCACGAACTTCGGCGTATCGACGGCCAACTTCCCCCACGTGATCTTTTCATTCGGCACCGCTCCGGAATACGAACCGTAGCTCGTCGTCGAATCCGAGATCTGACAGAAGTATCCCCACACGGGCACGTTGTCGCGCTGTAAATCCTGATGCAGCATCGGCACTACGCAGATTGGAAAATCCCCCGCGATTCCACCGCCAATCTGAAAGAATCCAATCGATCCGTCATTCGAGCTTCCCGTGTACCACTCCGCAAGCTCCATCATGTACTCGATTCCCGTGCGAACCGTGTGCACGTTCTTGACGTCGCCGGAGATGCAGTGCCCCGCATACATGTTGCCGAGCGTAGAGTCCTCCCAACCGGGAACGAACATGGGAAGATTCTTTTCGGCTGCCGCGATCATCCATGAATCGCGCGGGTCGATCTGATAGCTCTCCTCGAGAGAGCCGTTTTTCAGAATACGATACATGAACTGATGCGGGAATAGGCGTTCACCGCGTTTGTCGGCAGCTACCCATTCGTCGAGAACAACCTTCTCGATTCGCCGCATCGCTTCCATCTCGGGAATGCACGTGTCCGTCACACGATTCATGTGCCGGGCAAGAAGATCGGCCTCGTCCTGCGGCGTGAGATCGCGATAATTCGGAACTCGCTCGTAATGATCATGCGCGACGAGATTGAAAATGTCTTCCTCGAGATTCGCTCCGGTGCATGTGATCGCCTGCACCTTGTCTTGTCTGATCATCTCGGCCAGAGACACTCCCAGCTCGGCAGTGCTCATCGCACCGGCGATCGTCATGAACATTTTGCCGCCGCTGTCGAGGTGGTCGCGGTATGCATCCGCTGCATCGACAACCGTTGCGGCATTGAAATGTCTGAATTGATGGCGGATGAATCGCGATATCGACCCGTCTGCGTTCCGTGTTACGGAAGTGCGGGGGATTGCTGGAGCAGTAGTGGCCATGTGTCGAGTAGAAGTCAGCGTGATGTTATCTGTTGCGGCGGGGAAGCGTCAAAATACGTGCGCTCGCCGTACTCGAATTTACACCAACACGCATTAAAGGGGCCTTCGGCGAAGCCGCGCACTTTCTGGTATGTGTCGTGTAGTATGAAGCTCCCAACATGCGATGTTCACATGTATGACGACTGCGCTGAAACCGACTGAAACCGATATATCAGCTCGCCGGGGAACGACGGGGACTCAGTGGACCCGATCGCCCATAGATGGGAAGCGCGTCGCCCCACTCACAGTGATCGTTCCGGCGTACAACGAATCGGAATCGATTGGGGATACTATCGCGAGTCTGCAACAGCAGACTGTTCGCCCGGAAGAAATCGTCGTCGTCGACGATTGTTCATCAGATAACACCTCCGAGATCGCAAGAGCGATGGGCGTGACGGTTATTCGGCCGCCGAAAAACACAGGCTCGAAAGCGGGCGCGCAGGACTTTGCTCTCACCGGCGTTAAAACGCGTTTTACGATGGCGATCGACGCGGACACGACGCTGTCTCCCGACGCAATCGAGAAACTTCTCCGTGCGCTCGACGCCCCCGGGGTCGCGGCCGCATGCGGGTTCGTAATTCCTCGAAGCGTAAAAACGATATGGGAGCGCGGTCGCTACATCGAATACCTTTTCGCTTTCACGTTCTACAAGCAGGTGCAGGAGTATTACGAAAAGCCACTCATCTCATCGGGATGTTTTTCAGTTTATAGAACCGATGCTCTGGTTGCCCATAACGGCTGGGAGACACGGACATTGGCAGAGGATATGGATCTTACGTGGTCATTCTATGAAGCGGGTGAGAAAGTACGGTTTGTTCCCGACGCGGTTTGTTATCCGATCGAGCCGCATACTTACCGCTTCATGAGCCGGCAGCTCAAGCGGTGGTCTCACGGGTTTGTGCAGAACGTTCGGCTGCATTGGCGGAATCTGCTGCACGTTCCGTATTTGCGATCGGCAGTTGCGGTATCGATGTGGGACGCGAGTCTCGCCGCGTTTTTGTATCTGCTGCTTCTCCCGGTTCTGGCAATTTATTTTCGCACGCCGTGGCTGCTTCTGGGATACGTGATCGATGCCCCCGCGATGCTCGTTCCTGTAATGGCGGGCGCCATTCCGCGCGGTGAAGGATTGAAAGCGCTCGCGAGCCTTCCGGCGTTTTTCGTTTTGCGAACCGTGAACGCAATTTTTTTCCTTCGCGCTCTGTGCTCGGAAGTTTTCGGGCGCGGATTCCACACGTACGAGAAGGGCCACTGACATGACGGCCGGACTCCCCGGAGCTGGAATCGGCGGCATGTTCTACATGCTGAGCGCCGTAGGAATGCCGTTCCATGCCGCGTTTCGTGTCGTGCGTGCGAAGCTCGGACGTTCTGCAGACCCGCCGAAGATCGCCTGGGTTCCAATTCTAAGGCAATTCTTTATTGCGGTCGGAATACTTGCCGCATTGTGGCTTACCGGGTGGACAATCGCGCGCGGTATCAATGCATATCCCGAATCCCTCGGCGGAATGCGCCCGGCGGCTCGCGGGCATCAAGTTCCAAACATTCTTAAGCGCGGGGCGCTGATTCTATCTGTCGGAACACTTTCATTTGTTTTGGTGGCAGTGCAAATCGCGCGTGTGTTGATTCGCGCGCCTGGTGAAGGCAGCACAGCTCGCCGAGGTGCGCTGCTGATTGCGCTTCTCCTGCTTGGTTCGTCGCGCGCGGTGGCTCAGACGTCGGCTGCTTCAGCGGCGACGCATCTTCGCGCAGCGGAAGCAGCGTACAGTGCCGGCGAATCCGAGACAGCTCGCGCCGAATACTCGGCGGTTCTGGCAGCTGACCCCACGAACTCGCGGGCGCTTTATCGCCTGGGCGAGCTGACGAGAGACGATCCGCGAACATCGATTGGGTTGTTTCGCCGATACGTCGCCGTTGTGCCGGGTGATGCGTGGGGCCACATCGCATTAGCGGATGAGCTCGCGAGAGACGCGCGTTACGGTGACGCGCTGAAGGAATACGACGTTGCGTTTCTGCTCGCGCCTTCCGAGCGGGATGTGGTCGTAGGCAGAGCGCGTGTGCTCGCCAGAGGTGGTCGCACTGATGCGGCAATCGCTGCGCTGGAATCATGGACGAGTGCGCATCCCAATGATGCAGAGGCACTGCGCGATCTTGGGGATCAGCGTCGTCGCGCGGGGCGATTCAATGAAGCCGCGAATGCGTATCGGTCCGCACAGGCGATTGCTCCTCTTCAATCAACCGCCAGCAGACTCGACAATGTTCTCGGCAACGAAGCGCCAGCAATTGAAGTCAACTCGAGTGGATCTACGGATTCCGATGAGAACCGCACTTACCGCGTCGGCGGAATCGCGAGCATGTTGGTAAGCGATCGTGCGCGGCTCGGAGTGGGCGGCGGATGGAAATCGCTCACCGGCGTTTTTTCGGCGCGCGTTGCAGATGCGTTCGTCAATCTGTATGCGCGACCAACTGCCGCACTTCGATTCGAGGCGATCGGTGGCGCAGCGTTGACGTCGAACAATGATGCTCTGCTCGTCGGCGCGCCTGACAAGAAAACAATCGGTGTCGGCTCTGCGCGCGCAGTATGGAAACAACCCGGCGGCGGTGGAATGCTCGATGTTCGCGCAACGCGAACATTGCTCGACGCAAGCGGAGAGCTTGTGCTGAATCAAGTCGTCCGCAATGAAGTCGCAGCGCGTGTCGATATTCCTGTCCTCAGTCGCGTGAAGCTGCGAGGCGGAGCGAAAGCAGCGACGTACGACGCATTGAACGAAAGCAATACGCGAACGTCATATCTCGCCGGGCTCGCGGTTTCGCCCACGGATGCCGGTGAAGTATCCGCAATTTTTCAGGAGATATCGTTCGATCACCCAACTACCAGCGGATTCTTCGCGCCTCGTCTCGCGCAGCTTGCCGAGCTCGGGACGTATTTCGAGATCGAGAGTGCGGGAGGGTCGGTGCTCGCGATCGATGGAGGCGCGGGCGCACAGCGTGTTGCGGAATTCGGTCAGACATCCGGTACATGGAAGCCGGCATTCCGTCTTTTCGCACAGCTCACAGTTCCGCTTCGACCGGGCAGCGAGCTCAGAGCAGAAGTCGACAGTTACAATTCTTCATTTGGTAATGAAGCGGTATCCAGTGCAAATTGGCGTTACGTATCCGGCTTGCTCTCGCTCCGTTTTGCACTGAGGTAGAGAATGACCGCCACGGCAACAGGCCGCTCGCTCATTACAATCGAAGACATTCGCAATGCCGCAGAAGCACTGGCTCCTGTGGCGGTTCGCACTCCACTACTTCCCGATGACGTGCTTGCACGTAAACTCGGGATAACGCTTTGGCACAAAGCTGAGCCGCTGCAACGCGGTGGATCGTTCAAGTTTCGCGGCGCGTACTCTTACGTTAGCAGTCTCGATCCCGCGGTTCGCGCAAAAGGCGTTGTCGCTCCATCATCGGGCAATCATGGGCAGGGCGTTGCAATGGCTGCGCGGATTTTTGGAATTCCCGCAACAGTCGTAATGCCAACGAATGTCACGCAAGCGAAACGCTCAGGCGCCGAAAGACTCGGCGCGCGAATCCTGCTCGCGGGAACGACGACGTACGAGCGGGCCGAGAAAGCGGAGGAAATCGCGGAGGCCGAGGGGATGACCCTCGTTCATCCCTATGATGATCCGACGATTATCGCGGGGCAGGCGACGATAGGTCTCGAGATCGTTTCCGAGATTCCCGATGTCGAGACCGTTCTTGTCCCTGTCGGCGGCGGCGGATTGAGCGCGGGAGTATCTACAGCTGTAAAACTTCTAGCGCCGTCGGCGCGCGTGATTGCAATCGAGCCGGTGAGTGCGCCTAAGCTTACTCGTGCGCGCGAAGCAGGACGTCCAGTGAAGCTCGATTCGACGGGTGGGCTGGCTGATGGACTTCAGGCGTCGCAGATCGGCACGTTGCCGTTCATGCATCATCAGCGGTACGTCGATGAAGTTGTTCTAATCGATGATGCTCCGCTTATCGACGCGATGCGTTACTTGCTAGATCGAATGAAGATTGTTGTCGAGCCAAGCGGTGCGATTACGGTCGCAGCCCTCATGATCGGGGCGGTTAAAGCGAGCGGAAAAACTGTGACCGTTCTGAGCGGCGGGAATATCGAATACGACGGATTGATGAAGCTGCTCAGTTCATGAACTGGAGAAGGCAGTTCCGCTCTCATCGGCAACGGCCGGCTCGATAGTCCCGCGGAGCACAATCGAATCCTCCGGTCGCCCATAATCCGCGCTTCGCCTTACGCGCGTCCAAAACAGCAGCTCGAATTCGCTCGACGTATTTCACATTTGGCGGATACACCAGCGTTGTGACGTACCCGCTCTTTGCCATCTCCTGATTAACCATCTCGCCGCCAGGCAGAAAAAGAAATGCGAGCACGCGTCCGAATTTATCGGTAACTCGCACGTCGGTTTCCGCAGTGAGTCGCGTGCCGATAGGAATCAATGATTGAAGTTTCTCGCGAGCCGCCCGCCCAATAGATCCATCAGACAGCTCCGGTGCGTCGATCTGTAGCAATCTCACTTTGCCGAGGGGAGAGCAGACAATGCTGTCGCCATCGGAAATCCGGGTGACCGTGCAGGTCGTGCGCTCGTTTATTCCGGATTGATTCCTGGTCTGACGCTGTTGCGTCGACGAGCCTTGTGATTCGTCGACGCATGCGAGCGCGAATGCTGCGAGCAGCAACAGTTTCATTTGCAATAACTTAAAACCAATACGACACCGAGACACCGAAGCACCGAGATTCACCGAATTTCTTCTGTGGAACAGCGCGCGATCATTTCGCGCAGTGTTGTCCAAAATAAGAATTCGGTGGATCTCGGTGCTTCGGTGTCTCGGTGTCGTCCTGGTTTTACCGTGCGAGTTGAGGAGCCGGAGTTATTCCGGAAACTTCGCTCGTGCAATGCGGGCACCGCGTCGCGGCAGGATCTATCGTCATCGTGCAATAAGGACACGGCCTCACGGCTGGACCGGCTGGAGCCGGCGCAATTCGGCTGAAAGCCTTGCTGATGCGCCACACGACGAACGCGATGATGAGGAAGTTCACGAGGGCACTGAGGAAATCACCAACGAGAAACCTCACCGGCCCGACATCTACGGTCATCTTTTGCCACGCACCAGCGGGCGCAACCGCACCGATAATCGGCATGATGAAATCGTCTACCACGGCCGTGACGACTTTGCCCATCGCCGCGCCGATCACAACGGCAATGGCGAGGGCGAGCACATTTTCACGAAGAATGAAAGCTTTGAACTCGCGCCACATATCAAACGGCTCCGTTCGGGATATGCGGGGTAATAAACTGTTGAATGGCGCTCGTGCAACCGTTAAAATTCAGGACTCGCCGATCGCCATAAATTCGCCTGCGCAAGCGGGTGGCGTTCCCACTTAAAATTTTCGCGTAACCAATCGACCCCTTGGCCCACTTTCGTTATTTCGACAAGGCGGCACCGACTCGCGCATTTATGCGTGCCGCCGCTGCATTGCTGGCTTTCGGAATGGCCTGCGATTCGACCGCGCCGCCGCCGCCTGTTGCAACCGTCGCGCTTTCTCCGGCATCGGTGGATCTCGTTCCCGGCGGTACCGATGTAATCGTAGCGACACCCAAGGATGCTGCGGGGAATCCTCTTACTGATCGCCCGGTAACATGGACCACTTCTGACGCATCGAAGGTGGCGGTGGCTGCGGGCGTCGTCACCGGTGTGGCTCTTGGAAGCGCGACGATAACAGCTACGATCGAAGATAAAACAGCCTCGATCACCGTTGGGGTGAAGGATGGCGCAACAGTCTTACCAACCGGCGGATCGTTCACTGCTCAAAGCTCAGCCGTTTCGGTTGTTGTGCCGGGCGGTGCGTTGACTCAGACAAAAAATCTTACGGTCGCACCTGCAGCAAATCCGCCCGTTAATGACCGATTGATGCCGGGAACCGCATTCGATTTCGGTCCGAATGCACTCACGTTTGGAGCTCCAGTCGCGGTCACGATCAAATACGATCCATCGAAGCTCACCGGCGGAAGCCCGGAAAGCGGACTCCAGCTCTATGAAGTAGTCGGCACGGTATGGCGCGTCGTCGCGGGAAGCACCGTGAACACAACCGATCACACTGTCACGGGCAGCGTCTCACATCTGTCGACATTCGGCGTCCTCATGCAGCCTCGCGTCGAGACCGTGACGATCAACGCCGATATGACGGTTCAGGTTCAGACGAACGTTCAATTCTCGGCGACGCTCAAGGACAACGAGCAGTTCACGCTCACGGGCCGACCCATCGCCTGGTCGAGCTCCGATCCCACAATCGTCAGCATCGACGGAAATGGTCTCGCAAAAACATTGCTTCCCGGACAAGCGACGATCACCGCAACGTCAGAAGGAAAAACCGGGACTTCGAAGGTCACAGTTACGCCGGGTCCGGCAACCAACCTGGCGATAGTTGCGGGCGATGCCCAACTCGCTGCCACCGGTACCGCCGTCGTAACTCCTCCGGCTGTCAAAGTCACCGACGCATTTGGGAATGCTATTCCCGGATTTGCGATCACCTTCACGGTTGCCAGCGGCGGTGGGACAGTAACGGGTGGCGCGGCGACGACCAATGCATCCGGTGTGGCGACCGTTGGCAGCTGGACATTGGGCCCCGCTACCGGGCCAAACACTCTCACAGCAAGTGGAACAGGACTCAACCCCGCTTCTGTCACCTTCACGGCAGCTGCCAGGCTCGGTCCCTTTAAAGTTGTGTCAAACGGGGGAGACGGACAGACAGCGCGAATCAACACCGCGGTCGCCATCCCGCCTTCCGTTCGCGTAACCGACGCGGAGAACAACGGCGTTCCGAATATTCCTGTGACTTTCGCCGTCACCGCTGGTGGCGGGAGTATTGTGGGCGCTCAAGTCGTGACAAACGCAAACGGCGTGGCGTCGGTGACCCGGTGGGTCGTCGGTACTACGGCGGGGACGAATACTCTCACCGCCACAGCGGGCTCGCTGCAAGGCAGTCCCATAACTTTCACGGCAACGGCCACAATTCCTCCACCAGTGGCAATGTCGATCGCCGCCGGCAACCAGCAAACTGTCACGGCGCCCAGCGAGGTTCCAGTCAAGCCGGCGGTTCGCGTGACGGATGATACCGGAGCGGGCGTGCCGGGTGTTACGGTTGTGTTCAGCATTCGCAGTGGCAGCGGAAGCATCACGGGCGCGAATGCCGTCACGAACTCGTCAGGTATTGCTACCCTCGGCAGCTGGACGCTGGGCGTCGGTGGGAATTCGTTGTTTGCGACGGTCACCGGACTGGCAGGGAGTCCGCTCATCTTTACTGCAACCGGACTCGCCGCTGTTCAGCTGGTCACCTTCGGCGACTCCAACACTGAATTCGGATTCTCGGGAGCGAATCCAACTGCCTTGTTCGCTTCTTATATCTCGAATGCGCAGTCGAATGGAACGCGCGTGCGACTGGGGCCCGACGATCCGAACAACCCGCTGCAGCTCGCCGGGAAAATCGAAGCGAAATGGAAGGCATCGCGCACCCAAAGTATCCGGGTGGTCAACCATGGAATCACCGGCACTACCACGGGCTCATCGCGTGATAACATCTTCGGAACTCCGAATGCGTTGACGGTCGTAAACGGCTTCACGCGCTTCCAGGGTGAAGTGCTTGGGATGGGTTATCCGTGGAGTGGCGGAGAGCCAACGAACGACGCTTATCCGAACGGATCGGTTCTTCGCGTCCAGGCCTTCCAGCCGAGGAGCTCGGACTTCGCGTACATCTCGCTGGGCACGAACGACATCGGCAACGGAGTTTCCATTGCGACTGTCCTCGGAAATCTCGAGACCATGGTCGATCAATGGATCGCGCAGGGATTGCCAGCCAGCCATGTGATCATCACCACCCTGGCGCCTCGCCCGCCAGGATCGTCAGGAAATGTTCCTTCGTTTAACGATCAGCTCAGAGCAAAGTTCGGTGCGAAAGGCGCGCGAGTGTTGAGCATCGATGCGTTTACTTCGAACGACAAGGGTTTGACATGGAAGTCGTCGTGCACGAATGGCTCAATGACCACAGCGTGTCACGTCGGTGATTCATTGCATTGGGCGGAAGTTGTTCGCGACTGGATCGCGGACAACGTTGTGTCGATAATGAGTCAGCTTACGCCGTGATCCCGTAGCGTATGTTGCGCTTCTTCGAGAGAAATACTCGAGAAGCGCACCTGACGCCCGGGCATGCACTGCGCAAGAATCGGCATGTCGGCGGATATCACTGCCCCACATACGCGATATCCGCCGATAGTTGGTGAATCCGCCATCAGCACGATCGGCTGTCCATCCGGAGGAAGCTGAATGGTTCCCGGACAAACCGGCTCTGACGTGATCGAAGCGCCACGTATCGAAACGTCATCCGATTCGAGACGATATCCCATTCTGTCGGACAGGTGCGACACGCGATAAGTCTTTCCCGCAATCATTTCGAATGAAGCGGAATCCGCCACGACGGCGCGGAGTTCCTCTTCGTGAAAATCCGGATGATACAGCGAGTCAATTTCACCGGACATCAAACTGAGTGAGCGGTCGATAGTATCGACTCGATCGCCCGTCTTCAGTCGCCGTCCTTCGATTCCGCCGAACGAAGCAGGCAGATACGTGCTACGGCTTCCAAGAATTTCCGGACAGCTTATTCCGCCCGCGATCGCGATGTAAACGAATCGCAGATCGATCAATCGCTGAACGGCCAACAATTGTCCGGCGCGAACTTCGATTGCGGCTCCACCAACAACGGGTTGTTCGTCGATTGTTGCTTCAACCTGAGAGCCGGCGATTGAAACGACCGAATCTTTCATGAAACGAAGCGCGCCTGGTCCGATTGCCCACTCTAACGCAGCCGCATTTCTGTCGTTGCCGACTAAAAGATTCGCTTTCGCAAAAGACCATTGATCCATCGCACCTGCGATCGGCACTCCACTCGAGCGGTACCCAAAACGTCCGAGATCCTGAACAGTTAGATAGGGAGGCGCGCGCTCGACAACAATCATTTCACACGCTCGAACACGACACGGTCACCAACCCGGAGAAGTGCAGGCTCATCACGATGTGGATCGAACATGATGGTCTCTGTTCGACCAATGAGATGCCAGCCCCCTGGAGTCGCGAAGGGATACACACCGGTCTGTGTCTCAGCGATTGCAACTGATCCCGCCGGCACTTTTTTCCTCGGCACGCTTCGCCGTGGAAGCACAAGCGACGGGTCGATGTCGCCGAGGTACGCCCATCCGGGCACGAATCCGATGACGTACACGTAGTACTCGCGCTCAGTGTGGAGGCGAATGACATCGGTTTCACTGTGACCTGTGCGATTGGCGACATCTGACAGATCTTCACCGTCGTAGCGAACTGAAATTCTTATGAGTTGGGAATCGCGCGAATGATTATCCGTGCCCTCGAGAGAATCGGCGATTACATGACGCACACTTTCAACTACTTCGTCGAATCGAACCTCAAGTGGGTCGTAATGAATCCCGACACTCGCATACGACGGGACAATTTCACTCACTCCGTTGGTACGAGTCGATTCCAGTGCGCGCGCAACCCGCATGACACGATCGCTCAAGTCCCGCGAAACTCCTTCGCCAATAACTACTGTAAGTCCGGAATCCCCGAGCGGTTTGTAGAAAGGGAAGGGCGCGCTCACTCCGCGAATGGGGAGATCGTAAAACCCGCAGCCTCGAGAGCGAGGCGCGTTTCACGAACCAGCTCGAGCGCCTGAGGATTATCGCCGTGAATGCAAATTGAATCTGCTTTCACGGGAAGGCGGCTGCCGTCGACAGCGTAGACTGCTCCTTCACTCGCCATGATTACCGCGCGCTTCGAAACTTCTTTTGCGTCGTGAAGCACCGCCCATTCGTTGTCACGCGGAGCCAACCGCCCGCTCGGGAGATATGCACGATCCGCAAACGCTTCTCCCGCGGTTTTCAGTCCGACAGAGTTCGCCTCCGCAACCAGAGGAGTTCCGGCCATACCGAGCAACACCAGCGATCCGTCCGCAAGACGCACTGCTTCTGCAATTACGAGCGCAACAGCGGCGTCACGCGCGGCAATGTTGTACAGCGCCCCGTGCGGTTTCACGTACCGCATTTTTGCACCGACTCGATTGCACGTTTCAGCAAGCGCTTCAATCTGTGCGATAACAATCGACCGCAGCTCGTACGCGGGCAGCACCATTTCCCGACGCCCAAATCCATCTCTATCAGGGAAGCTGGGATGGGCGCCGATTGCCACGCCACGCTGCATCGCTTCTTCAACAGTGCGCTGCATCACCTCACTGTTACCCGCATGAACGCCGCACGCGATGTTGGCGGACGAAACCAGATCCAGAATTGCGGAATCGTGAGCGGCTTCGCTCGTCTCCGTGTATTCGCCGAGGTCCGCGTTCAAGTCGATCGTTCGCATTGTGGCAGGAAATAATACTGGTAACTTGGCGCCCATGAAAATCTGGCGCGTCATCGCGGCGTCGACAGCCGGCACGATGATCGAGTGGTACGACTTCTTCATTTTCGGAAGTCTCGCAACGATTCTCTCCAGCCAGTTTTATCCGGCCGGGAATCCAACCACGAATTTTCTAAAAACACTTGCCACGTTCGGCGTCGGTTTCGCCGTCCGACCGCTCGGCGCGCTGTTCTTCGGACGCCTCGGTGATCTAGTCGGACGCAAATTCGCATTTCTTACGACGCTGCTGATCATGGGCGGGTCGACTGCCGCAATCGGTCTTCTCCCCAACTATTCCAAAATTGGAATTGCCGCGCCGATAATCCTGGTCGTGCTCCGAATGGCGCAGGGCCTCGCTTTGGGGGGCGAGTATGGAGGCGCCGCAGTCTATGTGGCCGAGCACGTGCCCGACGATCGGCGGGGATTTTATACGAGTTTTATCCAGACAACTGCATCGCTCGGACTTTTCGTTTCGCTGATTGTGATTCTCATCACCCGAAATCTTCTTGGTGAGACTGCATTCGCAGCGTGGGGTTGGAGAATCCCGTTTCTGCTATCGATTGTGCTCGTGATGATGTCGTTCTACATCAGAATGCAGCTTGGCGAATCCCCATTATTTACAAAACTGAAAGCAGCGGGTGCGTCGTCCGTCGCTCCCATTCGTGAAAGTTTTGATACGTGGCCCAAATGGAAGCTCGTTCTAAAAATTCTTTTTGGAATTACTGCGGGGCAGGCTGTTACCTGGTACACGGCGCAATTCTATTCACTGTTTTTTCTTCAGACCGTGCTCAAACTCCCCGCAGCAGCTTCGTATAAACTGCTCGCGGTCGCGCTCGTCATCGGGACTCCGTCGTTTGTAATTCTCGGAGCATTGTCCGACAGAATAGGGCGCAAAAAGCTGATGATATTGGGAAATCTCCTGGGCGGAATTGGATACTACTTCCTATATAAAGGAATTACTTCCGCGGTTGTCGCGCAGAAACCTGCCATCGTCGTTGCGCTCATAGTCATTCAAATCATCATCGCCGCAATGATCACGGGTCCCATTGCAGCATTTCTCGTCGAATCATTTCCTGCGCGTGTGCGATACACATCGATGTCCCTTCCATATCATTTCGGCAACGGATGGTTCGGCGGATTTCTTCCGCTTATCGCGACCGCACTCGTCGCGAGGACCGGAAACATGTACGCGGGACTGATTTACCCGAGTGTCGTTGCGCTCCTGACCTTCATCGTCGGGAGCATTGTGCTCCGCGAGACACGCCATCACCGAATCTGGGACGAAGTGTAGATTTCCCTCCGTACTTTCCACCACAGGCCATGCCCAGAAAACTCTCCCTCGTTCTATTAACCGGGGCAGTATTTGCCGCGTCGACTCAAACTGCTGCCCAGCTTTCCACTCCTCTGGACTCGGCAGCGTTATCGACATTTCGATGGCGGGCGATTGGTCCGGCCGTAATGGGCGGTCGAATCACGGATGTCGAAGCCGATCCACGAAATCCAGGAACGTTTTATGTCGTCGCTGCGACGGGCGGAATCTGGAAGACCATCAACGCCGGCACGACGTTCTTTCCAATCTTCGATAAAGAATCCGTGATATCGATGGGAGATCTTGCGATCGCTCCGTCGAATCCCGACATCCTCTATGCGGGAACGGGCGAAGAAGATTCACGCAACTCGCTCTCACCAGGTGGTGGTTTGTACAAGTCCACTGACGGTGGAAGAACGTGGAAGCTGAGCGGCCTCGTCGAGACGCAGCAGATCGGCCGCATTATCGTGGATCCAACGGATCCGAATATCGTCTATGTCGCGGCACTCGGTCACACGTGGAATTCGAATCCCGAGCGCGGTCTCTACAAGACTACCGACGGTGGTACGACGTGGAAGCTTTCGAAGTTCATCAGCGACAAGGCGGGGTTCGTCGACATCGCAATGGATCCGAAAGATCACAACACGCTGTTCGCATCGAGCTGGGAGCGAGTGCGCGGTCCGTATTTCCTGAAAAGCGGCGGACCGGGCAGCGGGCTCTGGAAAACGACTGACGCGGGCGCGACGTGGAGTGAAGTAAAAGGTGGAGGATTCCCCGAAACGACTAAAGGAAGAATCGGACTCGCGATCGCTCCGTCCGATTCGAAGGTGATCTACGCTCTCACCGAAGCCGACACCCTGCCGAAAGCGCTCCCGAAAGGAATGCTGCCCGACACAGCGAGAGCGCAGCGAACGAACAGTGGTCTTTATCGCTCGACCGACGGGGGTGCAACGTGGACACTCATGCGTCGCAACGAAGGCGACGCACGCCCGTTCTACTACTCGCAGGTTCGCGTCGATCCGAAAAATCCAAATCGTGTTTACTGGATGTCGTCGGTTTTCCGATTCTCAGATGATGGTGGAAAAACGGAACGACGTGGCGCTCTCTCGCTCCACACCGACTGGCATGCCATGTGGATCGATCCAAACAATCCCGACCATTTCATACTCGGCGAAGACGGTGGAATTGGACAGACATACGACAGGGGCGGCACGTACGATTTCATCAATACCATTCCGCTCGGCCAATTCTACGATGTCAGCTTCGACATGCAGCGGCCGTACACCGTGTGCGGTGGTTTGCAGGACAATGGATCGTGGTGTGGTCCCAGTCGCACCAGAGGTCGCTTTGGTCCCACCAATGCCGATTGGCAAAACGTCGGCGGTGGAGACGGTTTCTATACGGCCCAAGATCCGAATGATCCGAACATTGTCTACAGTGAATCACAGGGCGGTAACGCGTCGCGATTGAATCTCGCGACAAATGCTCGCACTTCCATTATGCGCGGCGGTGGCAGGCCGCCCGGAGCAATCTTCGAGGATTCGTTGATCATCGCACGCGGTGACACAACGCAGCCATTGACGCCGCAGCTGAGCTCGAGACTCGCGCAGGTTCGCGCGCGTGCCGCTGCGGATTCGGCAAAGCGTTATCGCTTCAACTGGGAGGCGCCGCTGTTTCTCTCGGCGCATGCAGCGACGACGGTGTACATGGCCGGTAATCGCGTTCTCAAATCGACAGATCGCGGCGACCATTTCTTTCCGATCTCTCCCGATTTGTCTACCAAAGATTCAGCGAGGATCATCGTAAGCACTCGAACCACCGGTGGTGTCACCCGCGATCCCACGGGCGCTGAGACGTACGGAACGATTACTTCGCTCGCGGAATCTCCCATTCGTCCGGGAATTCTTTGGGCGGGCACAGATGACGGAAATGTCTGGTTCACCACTAATGATGGTGGCACGTGGACAGACATCACGAAAAAATTTCCGGGCGTTCCGCCACGAACGTGGGTGAGCAAGATCGAGCCGTCGCATTTTGATACGGCAACTGTCTACGTCTCATTCGATGGCCATCGTGACAACAACTTCAAGCCGTATCTCTTCGTTTCCAACGATTTTGGGCAGACCTTCAAATCCATCGTAAACAATTTGCCGTCCGATGGTATTGGATTCGTTCACGTTGTTCGCGAAGACCCATACAATAGAAATCTGCTTTTCGTGGGTACTGACGTCGCCGCGTACGTGTCGACGAATCGTGGTGAAGCGTGGCAGCGGTTTATGACAGGACTTCCAACAGTTCCCGTGCACGATCTGAAAATTCACCCGCGGGATCGCGAAATAATTGCGGGCACACATGGACGGTCGATCTACGTTGCCGACATTGCGCCGCTCGAGCAGATGGCAGATAGCACAATGAGAACCTCAGCGTGGTTCTTCCAGCCTGTCACTGCATACGAGTACGCGGTTGGTTTCACGCAGCGGTGGGAAGGCAATAAAACATTCGTTGCGGACAATCCCCCGTTCGGTGCAGCGCTCATTTATCGATTGTCGAGCGGCGACTCACGTCGTGATACGACGCGAATTGTAATCACCAACGTGAAGGGTGACGTCGTTCGATCTCTTACTGGCCCGGGTGGTCCCGGAATTCATCGTGTGACGTGGGATCTTCGCGGCACATTGCGTCCGCTTGGACCTTCTGCATTGCGCGACAGTCTCGCCGGTGCACGTCTCCGGCGCATGCGCGAGGATTCCGTGCGCGCAGCACGAGGCGACACTACCGCCAGCGGTGACACCGCGACACGCGGGAGACGCGGCGGTGGGCCAGGGTTTGGCGGGCGAGTTCCAACTGGTGAATTCAACATGCGCCCAGCCGAAGCTGCTCCTGGCGCGCCTCCTCAAGGTGGGGGAGGAGGTGGTTTCGGCGGCCAGCGTCAGGGTCCGATGGTTCCGGAGGGAGACTATCTCGTGACTATCACGGCTAATGGGCAGACCATGAAACGAGTGCTCCACGTCGATCGGGTGAGCGAAATTCCCGAGGAGCCATTCGGCGCCGATGATGAAGAGGATGACGGGGGCGATCCGTAACGCTGCAGGTCTAGAACGTTCAAGCCAGCAGTCTTTACACCTTCCTTACTCCAACTGCGCCTGTAAGCCTGATCGCCGTACATATATTTGGCAGCAATCAGACAACATTGGAGTAGTTCCCTCATGCGTCTTACAGTAAGCCGGCGACTTATTGCGTCCGCCGCCCTTGTGATGCCCGCCATGCTCGGCGCGCAGAGCACCCCGCAAGTAAAAATTTCTTACGTCACCGATTCGCTGCCCAACGGATTGCACGTCATCTACAGCATCGACCATTCGACGCCGGTCGCTGCGGTAATGATGATGTACAACGTTGCCTCGAAGAGTGAGCGCGCTGGAAAAACAGGATTCGCTCACCTCTTCGAGCACATGATGTTCAAAGGGTCACGCGATGTTGCCGATGGGCAACACTTTGCTCTTCTCGAGCGAGTTGGAGGTCGCGGCGGCGCCGACATCAACGGCACCACCAGTTGGGATCGCACCAACTACTTCGAGCAGGTTCCCTCGAATCAGCTCGACCTCGCTTTGTGGCTCGAGGCCGACCGGATGGGGACGCTCCTCGAGACCGTCACTCAGGCCAAGCTCGACAATCAACGCGAGGTCGTTAAGAACGAGCGACGACAGAGCGTAGACAACCAGCCTTATGGCGTCTGGATCGAAAAGCTTCAGAGCTACGTATATCCCGCAGGCCACCCGTACCATCATCCCGTGGTCGGCTCTATGGAAGATCTGACAAACGCATCGCTCGATGACGTGCAGACTTTCTTCAAGACGTACTACGCTCCAAACAATGCCGTTCTCGTAATTGCAGGCGATATCGATCTCGCCGAAGCGAAGGCGCTTGTGAGAAAGCGCTTTTCGTGGATCCCCAGAGGACCTGCCGTTCCGGCGCGTCCGAGTATGGCTGTTGGACCCGTGATCGGTTCCGAGAAGCGTGAGGTTATTCAGGATCCAAACGCATCGGCGCCTGCGGTATTCGTTGCCTATCGCATGCCCCCCGCGCGCTCCGCTGACGGTCCTGCGGTCGATCTCCTTGCAGACATAATTGCAGGTGGCCAAGCCAGTCCGCTGTACAAGTCGCTCGTTCGCACGAAGCAGGCGGCCGTCAATGTGCAGGGCTTCAACTTCGGGCTTGTCGACGGCGCAGATATGCTCGTCATCATCGCAAATGGAAAACCCGGCAGCAATCCCGATTCACTCGAGCGCGCGCTCGTAGCTGAGCTCGACAACGTTTCCAGTCTGATCAGTCAGCCATTGCTCGAGCGTAGCCGCGCAACATCGCGATTCAATTTCGTGAATGGTCTGCAGACGACCGGCGGTTTTGGCGGCCGCGCGGATCAGCTGGCCGAAGGCTTCACCTACTACAACGATCCGAATCACGTGAACAAAGTCCTTGGCAATTATGACGCGGTCACCGTCGCGCAGTTGAAGCGCCTGGTCGCCGCGAGACTCACGCCGGCGAACAGGGTGCGCCTCGTATTCGTCCCCGCGCCGAAACCTGCTGCAAAAACCACGAGCGGTGGAGGAGACCGATAATGCGCCGCATGATTTTCTCAGCGCTGCTGGCGACCGCGATTGCTTCACCCCTGCGTGCGCAGGATAAGGAGCCTCCAAAGGGCGGTCCATTGCGTCCTTACGCGGTGCCGTCAGTGCAAACCTTCACGCTGAACAACGGGCTGAAAGTACTGCTGGTAGAGAGACACTCTCTTCCCGTTGTCACCGCACGCTTCATCGTCGATGCAGGCGCAATGCGTGAACCGGCGGAAAAAAATGGACTCGCCGTTCTCACAGGCAATCTTCTTTCCGAGGGAGCGAAGGGCCTTACTGGAGCGCAGATCGCTGAGCAGATGGCTGATCTTGGCGCGCAGCTGAACACGTTTGGCGACCAGGGAACAGCGTACGTCGCTCTTACTTCGCTCAGCAACGTCTTTCCGAAGGCGTTGGCAATTGCCGCGACGACTCTCACCGATCCGACGTTCAGCCAGTCGGATTTTGACCGGCTCAAGACATCAACGATCGCCGCTTATCAGCGGAACCAGTCGACTGTCGAGGGCGTCGGATCGAGAGTGTTTAACATCGCGATCTACGATCCGGCTACTCCGTACTCGCGTCCGTCTGCGGGAACTGCCGCGTCGCTTGGGAAGCTTACCCGTGACGATGTGTTGAGCTGGTACCGCTCGATGTACTCGCCAAAGAACACGACCCTCATTCTGATCGGAGATCTCACTGCGGCAACAGCGCGTTCAGTTGCCGAGAGTGCGATTGGGAATTGGAATACCCCGGCGCCGACGCTCGCACCATTTGTAGGGAAGGCGCAACCGGTGTCTGGCAACAGAATAATTCTCGTCGACCGTCCGGGATCCGTGCAGTCTCAGATCTACATCGGTCAGTCTATCGCCGGGTGGGGTAACGACGATCTGCTTAAAATCACTGCGGCGCAGCGCGTTCTTGGCGGCGGTGTAAGCAATCGAGTGAACAATAATCTCCGCGAGAAGCACGGTTGGTCGTATGGCGTGTTCTCGACGTACAATCCTTTGAAAGGAACCGGCGCATTCTACATCAGCGGCACCGTTCGCACGAATGCAACCGACTCGTCGATTGCTGAGGCGATCAACGAGTACAAACGGATTGCCTCGGAGCCGGTCCCCGAGAGCGAGCTCACCGGTCACCTGACGAATGTCGTCTCCGGTTTTCCTTCATCGGTTCAAAGCGTTCAGGGCCTGATGGGTCGTCTCACGACTGTTGTAACGTATGGCCTGCCGCTCGACTATTACTCGACGTACCGCGAGCGTCTGGCTGCCGTCACACCCACCGACGTAAGTCGTGTCGGCTCGACGTACCTGACGCCGAACGCGCTTACAGTTGTCGCCGTGGGCGATCTCAAAACGATCGAAGCACCGATTCGCGCACTCAACCTCGGCACTGTAGAAGTGTGGGACGCTGAGGGAAACAAGCTTCGGTAGCCGAAGAAAAAAATGCAGACAACGCGGCCGCGGTCACGTCTTCTCGTAGCGCTTTTGGCGCTCGCGTTGGCGCTGACCGCGGTTCTCGCATATCAGGCCGCCACATCCGAGCGGTCGCAGCGCAGAGCAGCCGAGAGGGCGCTGCACGACTATGCGTCGTTTGCGATGTGGCAGCTGAATCAACAGGCGTCGCAGGAGCTCCTGAGCGCGATGATCGCGACGTTCATCGTTCCACTCACGCGCGTCGATCCTGATAAGCCAGCGAGCTGGCCAACGCCTGCGGATTTCATGGCAGCGTCCCGAATGCCTTACGTCCCCGCGAAATATCTCGATGGCGTGCGATTTTATTTCCGCTTCGATTGGCGTGACAGCACAATCAGCATCGCAGGTCAGGAACCTTCAGCAAAAGTCTTGCATTGGGTGAGCGATACGGTCGCGAGCTATCCGCGCAGGTTCGAAGTCCCAGAGGTACGAACGCAGGCGTTCGGTTCGGCGGAAAGAAATCCTGCGCGTCGTCTTGGAATCGTCATCACGAACGATTCCTATGTCGCGAGCATAGACAGCGTCGACGGCAGAATAAGAATTGTCTGTTACGTCGTGTCACGCGATAAAGATGGGCATCCGCTCGTAACCTACGGGTTCGAGACAGATGCCAGCTCCTTTGTCGGACCTGTGTTTCAGCAAGTGCTCGAGCGTACACCGCTGCTTCCACCGTCGCTGGTTCATGGTGCGTCACGCGAATCCATTCTCTCTGTCAGCGCGGCTGCGCCTCGCGGCGGAACGATTTTCCGTTCCGCATCAGGCTCGTTCCGTTCCGCATCGACGGTTACTGATTCGCTCGATGAACGTTTCGGTCGAATGCGACTCGGCGTTTCGCTGCGCTCCGACATTGCGCCTCAGCTCGTAGTAGGCGGACTGCCGAGGTCGCGACTGCCGATGCTCGGCGTAATCTTCGCGCTCACTGTGGGATTGATGGTTGCAGCTCTTCTGCAGCTGCGGCGACAGCAGCAGCTCGCACAGCTGAGGGTGGATTTTGTTTCCGGAGTTTCGCACGAGCTTCGCACTCCGCTCGCACAGATTCGGCTTTTCGCCGAGCTGCTGCGAAATGGCCAGCTGCGGTCAGAGCAGGAGCGCGACCGCTCGATTGGAATCATCGACGAGGAAGCGCAGCGGCTTACGTATCTCGTCGAGAATGTTCTTGCCTTCTCACGGTCTGAGCACGGAGGCGGCGCTGTGGCCGTCGAGGCTGTTGCGATGGATCGTGAGATCGAAGCGGCAGTGGACGCATTTGTACCTCTCGCACGTGTGCGTCGTGCGAAGATCAAATCGAACGTCCAGCGCGGTCTCGTTGCGCGTGTCGATCCGCGCGCGTTGAGACAGATCGTTCTCAATCTTCTCGACAATGCGGTGAAGTACGGCCCTCTCGGTCAGACCGTGACTGTGTCACTGATTGGAACTGAGACTAGCGTTGAAGTAACTGTCGAAGATCGTGGTCCAGGTGTACCGCGAAGCGAGCGTGAACATATATGGGAGCCCTACTATCGTGTTGCGCGCGAGTCCGATGCATCGGTCGGCGGGAGCGGTATCGGACTCTCGATCGTGCGTGAGCTCGTGTTGATGCACGGCGGCCGGGCGTGGGTGGAAGATGCACAGGGCGGCGGAGCGAAATTCATTGTCGAGTTTCCGCGCGAGGCGGATCCCGACGTAGCGACCACTACTCCGCTTCGCAGAGCGGCCGGAGGAACAGGCGCATGACGAAGGTTCTGGTCATTGAAGACAACGCGAATCTCGCATTCGGGCTGACGCGCAGCCTCGAGTCAGAGGGTTACGAAGTCGAAGCTGCCGACGACGGCAACAGAGGGCTCGAGCTCGCGCGCACTTGTGGCGCCGATCTGATCGTACTCGATCTCATGCTGCCGGGAATCGACGGCTACTCGGTGCTTCGTCAGCTGCGAGAGAAGGGAAGCGACGTTCCCGTTCTCATTCTCACTGCACGCAGCGAAGAAGCCGACAAGGTCGTCGGATTCCGCTTGGGCGCGGACGATTATGTCACCAAGCCTTTCGGTCTGTCTGAGCTTCTCGCGCGCGTACAGGCGATTCTTCGGCGCGCCCGCGGTGGCGACAAGAAAGACGATGAGAAGCCGGCAGTCGAACAATTCGATGACGTGAGTATCAATGTTCCCGCGCGCTCGGTAACCAAGGGATCGAATCCCGTCGCGCTTACACCAAAGGAGTTCGATCTGCTTCTCGCGCTGATTTATAGAAAAGGCGCGGTGGCATCACGCATCGAGCTGCTCAAGGAAGTTTGGGGGCACCAGGCCGAGGTGATGACTCGCACCGTGGATATTCACATTGCTGAGCTCAGGCGGAAACTCGAGGACGATCCGGCGACGCCCCGCCATATCCTCACTGTTTGGAAGGCGGGGTACCGGCTGCAGGTTTAGGCTTGGCGCCAGGCGGCGGTGCTGGCGGCTCACGCGGACCTTCGGGTTTCACGATGAGTCTTTCGCCAATCTTGACCCTGTCGCCGACCATGTGGTTCCAGCGCTGAATCTGCTCCGGTGTAGCGTCGAATCGCCGAGCGATACTAAACAGCGCGTCACCTCTCTTCACCTGATAGTAGATCGGCATGTTGATGAGCCGGGCAACATCCTGCCGCAACTTTCTCTCGCGTCGCGCGGCTTCGCGCTGCGAGGCCAGCTTTCGACTCACGTAAGTGATCAGACTATCGAGTGCGCCCTCTTCACCTCGCGCCGCGGCAATCGATGTTGGTGCTACGCCCGGATGCGCGATCTTGACTCCCTTGGCGGACATTAGATAAAGACGCGTCGGAGCCAACGTTAAAAATGTGTCGTTCGGAAATTCGTACTGGACAATCCGCTGCGGCGCGTCAGCGTTCTCGAGATTGTCGCTAGGCGCGATCCCGATGAACATCACGCGATCGTTCGTTGCAACGAGAAGTCCGTTGCCGGCGCGATAATAATCTGTTGGACGCCGCTGAAACGATTTCGCCCAACGCTCCACATGCTCACCATAATGAAGCATTCCCGCGTTCAGCTCGCGCGATGCAGCGGCGTAAGCTCCGCGCGCGTCTACGTGACGCATGAGAATCGTATATCCGAGCACTGCCGTCGCGATCAGCACGATCACAGTGCCGATCAGCAGGCGCTTGAGGAAGCGGAACGAGCGGTACAGCCCTTCGGATTCCTTCATGGCGTCGGAATTTCAGTGAGAGTATGAACTTTGCGAAATTTAGCCATCAGCCATCAGCTAGTTGTTAGTCAGCAGTCAGCAGTTAGCCATCAGCTACTGCTGACTGCTGACCAACAACTAGCTGTTGGCGGACGGCTGTCCGAGGGCAATGTCCATACCCTCATTTGGCATGTTGGGTGCATAGATTAATCATATGTCCACCCCGATTGACTCGACCCCGATCGCGCCCGATTCCCCTGAAAGCCAAGCGATCGACCGTCGGCATTCGGGGGGCAATGTATTTACCAACGTCCGGCGACGCTCGGACGAAGCCGTGCAGCCGCCCTGGAAAAAAATTGCACGGGCCGTATTGCATGGCGTGGCCGCAAGTATCCTCCTCGCTGCCGGTACCGTCTACACTCTGAAACAGCAGCATCCGAAGTACGTGAAACCCGGCGACCTGCTTCAGCTTCCCGCGGCTATTGTCGACGCAAAAGCGCCACCGTTGGGAGAACAGGCCTTTCGCGTTTCTCAGGTGCTCCGGAAGTACACGAAGGACACAGTCCGAGCGAACAAGATCGCGAACGCTCTCGTCACGGAGGGCGCCAAGAAGAATCTGGATCCTGCCCTGCTCATCGGAATTCTCCTGACCGAAAATGCGAAGCTCGATCCAACGGCGCGAAGCGACGTAAGCGCACGCGGCTTGATGCAGGTGATGCCGTTCCATGCTGGCAAATGGAAGGAGTGTCCGTCGAGGGACCTGGCAGATATTGCGTCGAACATCTGCTATGGTACGAGCATAATTGCGTCGTACATCAAGCGGGCTCCATCCGTCGAAAAAGCGCTCTTGAATTACAACGGGTGCGTTCGCGGAACGCACACGCCTCACTGTCAGACCTACTCAGGAAAGGTCCTGAAGTACGCGGACCAGGCCGCCTCGGCGATGCTTTCCGTTCCGTTTACGGAACCGCAGCCCGAGAATACTCAGTAGCTGCGATCAGGTAGTTGTTAGTCAGCAGTTAGCAGCAACTGATGCTGACAGGCCAAAAATGCCCTCTAAATGGCAAACGGACGTTTACCGAACCTTGCAGTAGGGGCACAACGGGGTTAATGTTATACGTTGACTGTCAATGCCATTGACGGGATACGTGTAACCGAGTGGATCGGCAAAGAGCTCGAAAGACTCCGAAAGCTACGGGGCCTTAGACGCGAAGATGTAGCCGCCCAGCTCACAGTACCCGTGTCACCGTCGACGATTCGCAACATCGAGCACGACGAGCACTACAACGTTTCGCTCGATCTTCTTCGCCAGATCGCCACCGTCCTAGGTGCTGATCTGCGCGTGACGCTAGAGGTGCGCGACGAGGAGCCGGTTGTCGAGACGGCTGCTCCAGGTAGACGAGTAGTGGATAACGAGTACTTCATCAGGTACATCCGGGAAAAATATCCCCAGTGTCCGCTGACGAACTCGCAGATCGGCCGGCGTATGTGGAGCTTCGCAGAATCTCGCGGAGCGGAGCTGGTGAGAGGGAGAAAGCAACTGAAGCGAGTGGAAGGAACCGATGCATTGGGGCACAGGTCACCGACTACTGCTGCCGAATATCAGGTGTGGGAGAAGGATTTCATCGCGTTGCAACGATTTGCCGACCGGCTTGGCAGAGCGTTCTCCGATGGAAAGGGCGGCTTTCTGGTTCCAGCCGCCTGAAATCCAAATCCCCTCAACTCCAATCCGGATGAGCAACTTGAAGAAAGTGACAGACCGAAGACAGGTCGAGCAGCTGTACCGCCCTCGATGGAAGCGATACCTCATGAACGCGACTCATGCACTCGCGCTCGTATCGCTTCTTGCCGCAGGCACAATCTGGACGCTCAATCAGGAGCATCCGAAGTACACGCACCCTGCAAACCTGCTTCAGCTGCCTGGCGCGGTGATTCACGCACAGTCGCCCACCGAGGAAGCATTTCGCATCGGTCAGGTTCTTCGCCGCTACACACGTGACGGTGAACGAGCGGACCGTATTGCTGATGCGCTTGTAACCGAGGGTAGAAAGCAGAAGATCGATCCGGCGCTCCTCGTCGGCGTCGTCCTCACAGAAGACGCGAAGCTCGATCCTCGCGCGAAAAGCTTCGTCGGCGCGCGCGGCCTCATGCAGGTCATGCCGTTCCATAGCGGCAAATGGGGATGCGGCTCGAAGGATCTATACGACATCGAGGCGAATATCTGCCACGGCGTGAGCGTGCTCGCAGAAATCATGCATCGCAAGCCGAACGTTCGCGTTGCGCTGCAGGCCTACAATGGCTGCGTGCGGGGAACCAACACACCCGGTTGCAGCAGCTACTCGAGGAAGGTGCTCAAGGCACGCGCGCTTACAGAAGCGCAGATGAATTCCGTTAGCACTGCTTCGCTGACCAATACGCCATAACGCGTGAAAGCCCGCTCGCCGGGGTTGGTGCTTGCACTCGCCATCGTCGGCATTTCCTTCGCGGGTCCTCTTGTAAAACTTTCGGCGGCTGATCCGATAGCGATCGCCGTCTGGCGTCTTGGATTCTCCCTCATCATTGTCGCGGGGTTTCTGATTGCGACCGGCGAATGGCGTCAGTGGCGCAACGTGTCGGTTCGCGATGGGCTGCTAGCGATAGTCGCCGGAGTTGCGCTCGCATTTCATTTCGCTGCGTGGAATGCATCGATCCACATGACAACGATCGCGGCATCGGTTGTCCTCGTGAATCTTCAGCCCGCTGTGATCCTTGTGATCTCAGCGATTTTTTTGCGCGAGCATCCGAGCTATCGGCAGTTCATTGGAATCGCGATCGCTCTGCTCGGTGCACTAATTATTGCGGCGCCGGACTTTCTGCGAAGTCACGATTCGACGGATCTCTCGACCCTCGGAAATATTTTGGCGATATCCGCGGCAGTGACGGCAGCGATCTACTATTCGATTGGTCGCAGCATGCGAGCGTCGTATGGTGTCTGGGCCTACGTCGGTCTCGCATACACGGCGTGCTTTGTTACGTTGCTAATTCTGGGCGTAGCGACACGTGCTCCATTGTATCCTCAGCCACCACGTGAGCTGTGGATTTTCGCGGCACTGGCAATCGGGCCGATGCTATTTGGCCACACGGGGATGAACTGGGCTCTGAAATTTCTTCCGGCATACGTGGTCAGCTTGGTGATTCTTGGCGAACCGATTGGTGCGACAGTGCTGGGGATGATCTTGCCCGGAATCCGGCAGATTCCACCTCTGCTCACGGTTGTAGGCGGCGTCGTCATTCTCATCGGTGTTTTGATCACGATGAGATCGACTCGAGAATCCTCCACATCGGTGTAAGGGAAGGAACACCGGGGGGTACGCGGATCACGCCGATTTTCGCGGACTGCGGTACCCGGTCCCCGATTCCGCGTGCCGAGGCCGGATGTCCGAGAAAATCAATCTCGCAGCTGAGTTGTTTCGGACCTCTCG
>DATLDN010000126.1:0-11949 GCA_035525855.1 Gemmatimonadaceae bacterium | reverse complement strand
TTCGGCTTCCTCGGCGCAAACGGCGCCGGAAAAACGACAGCGATGAAAATGCTGATCGGGTTGCTTGCGCCAACAGAAGGTGAAGCGCGAGTGGCCGACCTGGATGTTGTGACGCAAGCCGATCAAGTGCGACGCCGCATCGGATATATGAGCCAGCGCTTTTCGTTGTATGAAGACCTCACTGTAAAGGAAAACATTTCGCTCTACGGTGGTATTTATGGTTTAAGCGATTCAGTGATCGCCGAGCGTTCGTCTGCGATGATGCAATCACTTGGACTGAAGGATGAGCTTGTTGGAAAGCTTCCCCTTGGCTGGAAACAAAAGCTCGCGTTCTCTGTTGCGCTGCTGCACCGGCCAGCCGTTGTGTTTCTCGATGAGCCAACCGGCGGAGTTGATCCGGTCACGCGGCGTCAATTCTGGGAACTGATTTACGCAACTGCGCTCGAGGGAACGACGGTATTCGTCACGACGCACTACATGGATGAAGCCGAATACTGCGATCGCATCTCGATCATGGTGGGTGGCAAGATCGCAACTCTCGGCACTCCCAAAGAGCTCAAGGAACGATGGAATGTTGCAACTATCGATGAGCTCTTCGTGCGACTCGCGAGGCCAACGTGATAACGACGCTTCGCGCATTCATGATAAAGGAGCTGCGACACATACTGCGTGACACGCAGACGCTGACGATCCTTCTGCTGATGCCGCTCGTGCAAGTCGTATTGTTTGGATACGCGCTTCGAAGTGACGTGCGGGACATTCGCCTTGCTGTCGTTGATCCTTCGCCTGACTACGCGACGAGGGAGCTCACTGCACGATTCAGGGCGGGCCGACGATTCAAGATTGTTGGAGCAGCCCCGACATTCTCTCAGGTCGAGCCATTGTTTCGCCAAGGGAATGCCGATGTCGCGATCACGTTCGATCCCGATTTCGCGGCGCGCCTCGAATCGAATGAGCCCGCAAGAATTTTTCTCACCGTCGATGCATCGGATCCGAATACAGGGACAACGATGCAAACGTATGCGGCCGCTGTGATATCCGCGTATGAATCCGATCTCGCGCAGCGCAATGGCGCGGGGGTAAGAATCGTTGCGGAAATGCGCATGCGGTTCAATCCGACCCTCGAAAGTGTCAATCTTTTTGTCCCTGGCTTGATCGCGCTCGTACTGACTCTTGTATCAGCGCTCATGACTGCAATTTCTCTTTCACGTGAGAAGGAGCGTGGAACGCTCGAGGTCCTTCTTGTTTCGCCTTTGCGCCCCTGGCAGATCATTGTCGGCAAAGTGCTTCCATACCTGGGACTCGCGTTTGCGAATGTGCTCACCGCGCTGCTCGCCGCGTGGCTCGTTTTTCATGTCCCGTTTCGCGGCAGCGTAATTCTTCTGCTCGCAGAAAGCATTGTGTATTCGATGGTATCGCTGTCGATCGGTGTTCTGATTGCCGCGCGCACAACCACCCAGCGGGTCGCGATGCTCACGGCCCTTATGGTCACGATGCTCCCGAGCTCGCTCTTGTCCGGAATGATTTTCCCTATCGCGAGCATGCCGCGTGTCCTGCAGATAATCTCGAACATCGTTCCCGCGCGCTGGTTCATCATCATCGCGCGTGGAATCATGCTGAAAGGCGTCGGGTTGACTCTTCTGTGGCGCGAGAGTCTCGTGCTCGTCGTGATGACACTGGTGTTTATGGCGATCGCCGTTCGCAGCTTTAAACCGCGAGTGGCGTAGCATGCGCGTCGTTCGGTTTCTATTACGCAAGGAATTCCTGCAAATTTTCCGCGACAAGCTCATGCTGCGGCAAATGATTCTGATGCCGTTCATCCAGCTGCTGCTTCTCGCGAGCGCTGCAACGTTCGAAGTCAAACGAGCGGATGTTTTTCTCGTCGACTATGACCACAGCACAATGGCGCGCGGCCTTGCCGAAAGACTGACGGCATCACGCCGATTCCGAATCGTCGGAGCGTCCGCGTCGGCGAGCGATGCTAACGATGCGCTGCTTCGTCGAAATGCCGGACTGATTCTGAATATTCCCGCCGGATTCGAGCGGGACCTCGTGCGCGACAAGGCGGCCAAAATTCAGCTCGTGTTCAATGCTGAGGACGGTGCGCTCGCAGCAGTGACGAGCTCGTACGCGCAACAAATCATCGCCGAGTATTCACGCGAAGTTGGCGCTATCGTACGACCTGTCGTCACGAATCAGCCAAGAATCGAAATCCGGCGGCGCGGGTTGTTCAATCCGGAGCTCGAGTATCGGAACTACATGATACCAGGCATTCTCGTCCAGCTCGTGACAGTCGTCGGAACTCTTCTCTGTGCGATGAACGTTGTCCGGGAAAAGGAAATTGGCACACTCGACCAGCTAAATGTCACGCCGATTCCTCGAAGTGCGTTCATTGCCGCGAAGCTGATACCTCTCTGGGTGCTTGCGCTTGTCGAGCTCGGAGCTGGATTGCTGCTCGCGCGACTTTTGTTTCACGTACCGATCCGCGGAAGTCTTCTGCTCATTTTCTTTTCGGCGTCGATCTATTTGATCGCCGCGCTTGGGATCGGACTGTGGATCTCGACGTTGGTGGACACGCAGCAGCAGGCGATGTTCGTCACCTTCTTTCTCATCATGATCTACCTCTTGATGAGCGGACTGTTCACTCCCGTGAGATCGATGCCCGTGTGGGCGCAGTGGATAGCCGAAGCCAATCCGGTAAAGCATTTCATCGCTATCATGCGCGCTGTGATGCTCAAGGGTGCGGGGTTTACCGACATCATGCGCCCTCTGGGGATTCTCTCCGCGTACGGAGTGGCTGTGCTGAGTCTCGCGATACATCAGTACGCAAAGCGCGCGGCTTAGATTTCGTTCTATGTCGGACCCAACAACAGCCGCGATTCCACCATCGATCGAACGTACCCTTCGCTTGTTTCGATCGATGGGCCGTGAGGAGAAGATGCAGGCGCTCGTACAGTACTCGAAAAAACTCGAGCCACTTCCCGATCGGTTCCGCGATGTCGACCATTCGGCGTTCAATATTCCGGAATGCCAGACCAGGGTCGACATTATCCCGGACATGAAAGACGGATCGATCCACTTCTACGCGGACCTCAACGTCCGCCAATCGCCGACGATTGCAGCAGTGCTCGCGATCGTGTTCAGCGCAGTAAACGATCAACCGCCCGAAACGACGCTCGCAATTCCAAACGATTTCGTTCGGACATTGATGGAGAGCATTGGACTCGGTGCGCGCGAGCCCGGGCTCAATGCGATGATAACAAGATTGAAGCGCTACGCGGCTGAAGCGAAATCCAACACGAACTGAGGACCACTTGATGGCCGAGCAGACTTATCAGACGCATCGGCGGTACGTGCCGGTCTATCACTTCTTCGTCGAGCCTGTGCTTTTGCTCAACATCGTTGCTCAAACGATGTACTTCTTTCGATACCGCACTTTGTTCAAGGCGTGGGCAGTCGTTGTGGCAATTGCCCTGTTTTCCCTCGCATGGATGGCGCGCTCCATGGCGCTCAAGGCGCAGGATCGGGTGATTCGTCTCGAGGAGCGCTTGCGACTCGTGTCGATCCTTCCACATGAGATGCAGGCAAGAATCGGTGAGCTGAGCCCGGGGCAGCTCGTCGCGCTGCGGTTTGCATCAGACGAAGAAGTGCCGGGACTTGTGGAGCGATGTCTCCGAGGAGAGCTGGCGAAGGGCGACGAAATAAAACGTCAGATCAGAAACTGGCGTCCCGATATGAGCAGAGTCTGACGGCTATTCACCCATCGCTTTGATCACAACGCGTTTCGGCCGCTGCCCGTCCCACTCTCCGTAAAACACTCGCTGCCACGGACCGAAGTCGAGTTTTCCTTTCGTCACCGGAACGATTACTTCATGTCCAACAGTGAGTGATCTCAAGTGCGCAGCCGCATTGTCTTCACCGGTACCGGTGTTGTGACGATACTCGTCCGGTGACCACGGAGCGATTCTGTCTTCGAGCCAATCGAGAATGTCTTTCCACAATCCGGGCTCGTGGTCGTTCACAAATACTGACGCAGATATGTGCATCGCCGAGACGAGAACGAAGCCTTCGGTGATTCCCGCAGCCGCGCGGCAGTTTTCAACTTCCTCGGTGATGTCGATGATTTCCTGTCTCTTCTTCGTGTTGAAGGTGAGATAGGAAGTGTGTGTTTTCACCGCGCTCGAGCCGGAAGAAGCGATGCGTGCCAAGAAGCCGCAGTACGCGAGCTGAATCGCGCTCTCCATTCAGCAAGCGAAGTGACGGAGAGGTCGAACACTTCAGTGTCGCCGTCGACTTCACCGGCGGCGCCAAGCTCGCTGAACTGTTCTCTCGTAACTGACTGGATCACACCAGACCGATCTCGAAAAAAGATCAGTCCGCTGGTTACGATCGAAGCGTCGAGAGATTTTTCGATCGTCTTGAGAGTGCGGAACAGGCCGTCGATCGAGCAGCCGGATGCGCCCGCCTGTTCCTGGTCGACAGCAATTGTGAGAAACCGGCATTCCCGCCAGTCACGCGCGGCGCTCAAAGGAGTGCCATGAGCGGTCCACCTAGTTAGATAACTATCTACCGCGCTCAGCAATTCCTCCTCGGCGCGCGATTCCAACGGCTTATCCGCACCGTAAACCCAGACACGGGCAGTTTCCGGCAACTCGTCGAACGGTGTATTCAGCATCTTCGATTCTATCCTTTCGCTCGGTTGGCGCGCGGTCGCGGACCCTTGAAAGTCCCCGGTGGCATCTCGAGTACACGCCACATATACCACGATCCCATCGAGCAATATGGCGACCACTTCTTCCCCACCTCGACAACTTTTTTTGGTGATGGAAGCTTTCGCATCCGATACGCCGTCTGGATTCCTTTCTGAACTCCAAGATCGAGATCCGGCAAAACGTTCGGCCGACCAAGACGGAACATCAGGAACATCTGCGCGCTCCACCGTCCAATCCCCTTCACCTGCGTAAGGGCCGCAATGATCTCGTCATCCGTCAGCTCATGCAGGCTTTCCACCGGAAGCGATCCACTCATCGCATGCTCGGCGAGATTGCGAATGTAGCTCGCCTTCTGATTCGACAGCCCCGCTCTTCGGAGAACGTCGTGATCGGTCGCGAGTATTTGCGGCGGCAGCGGCGCATTGGGGTTGAAGAGCTGAAGCACTCTTCCATGAATTGTCGCGGCAGCTTTTCCCGATAGCTGTTGGTAAACGATAGATCGGACGAGGGCATCGAAGTGTGTGCCCGCGGTGCGAAGCGCGAGCTTGTACGGCCCTACCTTCGAGATGACCTCGGCCATTACCGGATCGACGTTGCCGAGATATTCGACGGCCTTTCGGTACTCCCGGCTACCGGGCTTCAATTATTTCGATGTCCGGGTGAACGTGATCGTGTCGTACCCGATCGGGTGGATGAGCGCGCCTCGCAGTTTTCCAGGCGCAATGAGCACTCCCTCGAATGTTGCGGCGCCGAGGAGCTCGATGTCGGACTTGGAGACGGTGTTGAGGCCGATCACAATTCCCGATGCGTCACACGGTACGGATGGCTGGCATCCGCCGGTTCCTCCGTCGCCCTTGGCGGTCCACTTTCCGGATACGATTCCCTTTGGCTCCTGAACGAGGGTCATCGTGATCTGCGAGAGGAAAAAGAGATGAGCGTTGGAGGTCCACACTCCGCTCAGGTCTGTTATCGTCGAAATATCCGTCGGCTCGGGGCCGCAAGCGGCTACGAGGACGGCAAGCAGTCCTGCGAGAATGGACTTGACGCGGCGGCGGGTTTCTGGAACGATCATTGATGGCGGGTATATTACTACGCTTCCAATCCTAATTACCAAACACGTTGCCTGCTGTAAAAACCGGCGGGCTTGATTGCGCTCACCATCGAGGCCACTTGATGAAATCTATCTCCAGCTCCTTCCTCGCTCGCTCGGCAGCTATTGCCGGCACTACTATAGTATTCGCGCTGCCACTGTCTGCGCAGACACCTCAGGCGGCGCCGGCTGCAGCCCCATCCGCGCAGGTGTCTTGTGATATCGATAACAGCAAACCTCAGGCGATCACGCGGGCGACATTTTCGTTAACCCGGGCGATGTCCGCGCAGAAAACCGGCAGTCCCGTCAAGGATTTAAAGGATGTGATCGGCTCGCTGAACGCGCCCGGATTCAAGGATGAGAATCCGGTAGCACGAGCCTACATACTCGGTCAGGCGTACGTCACTTTGCTGGATCAGCCTGACATTCAGCCGATTGTTCCGCGCGCTTCAATTGGACTAACTACCGATCCAACGGGAACCATCGACCTTTTCGCGGCTGCCGATACGATGTGGAAGGTGGTCGAGGCCGTTTCGCCGGGCTGCGCTCAGCTTGCTCAACAGTGGCGTCAGCAAAAGGCATGGATGAATGTCACTAATGCTGCGATCAACGCGCTCAATGCAGGCAAGCTCGATTCTGCCGATTTGCTCGCGAGGCGCGCGCTTCTGCTCGATCGAAAAGCGCCTTACGCGTATTCGATTATTGCAGCCGTTGCAAAAAACAAGAAAGACTTCAACACCGCCAATGAGTACTGGAAGCAGACGCTCGCTGCAGCGGGAACCGACACAAGCTTTAACGACATTCGTGAGCGGACGCTTTACGACATGGCATCAACCGCAACAACGCGGGCCGAACAGGCGAGTCCGGCAGAGAGGAAGACACTTGCACGCCCGGTGATCGATGCATGGAATGCAGTGTTCACCAACACTGATGACGACATGCAGAGGAGCTTCGCTGTTCAGCAGCTCGCGAAGTATTACATCATCGCGGGTGATAGTGTATCGCTTCCAAAGATCTACGCGCCGATAGCTGCAAATCCAACGAAGTACGGCGAGTTGACGTTGATGCAGGCTGGCGTCGTAGCATCGACGTCCAAGCATCCGGACGAAGCTGCAAAGATGTTCAACGCAGTTCTCGCAACGAATCCATATCAGCGCGATGCACTCAACAATCTCGCAGCCAGCTACATCTTCACGAATCAGTACGACAAGGTTTTTCCTCTTGTCACAAGGCTGACGGATATTGACCCGAGCAATCCCGACAACTGGATGCTCAGCGCTTACAGCTATGCGGGATTGCTGAAAACAAACAAGACCGGAAAGCTCAACAAGCAGTACACTGATTCGCTCGTGTATTACAGCGGCAAAGCAGACAAGATGCCCGTCAAGCTTACCGTGACCGAGTTCACTCGCGCGCCCGAAGCTACGACATTGGGCGGGACCATCGAAAACAAAGGAACGGCAGCGAAGACTTTTAACCTGAGCGTCGATTTCCTCGACAAATCAGGTCAGGTAGTTTCGACCGAGACGACATCTGTTGGGCCGGTCGCTCCGAAAGGAAGCAAGGAATTCAAAGTGAAGACGGCGAAGGGTGGCATCGCCGCATTCCGTTATAAACCGATTATTTGAGTTGTGTTAACAGAAAAAAGGCGCGCTTCGGCGCGCCTTTTTTTATTCTCCGACAGGAAGCTTCATCGGTGCAGCGGGTGGGAGCACACCAACAATCCAGAATTGATTCCCATCGAACCAGAAAATGGCGACCTGCTCGAAGCGTTTGGCAAGAGCAACTGCACGATCCCATGTAGATGCGAGGGCGACGCTGCATTCACAGTGTGACTTGTCCGGCGAGCACGCATCGACACGAACGAATTTCTCGCCGGAGCTTCGGAGCTCAGCCTCGAGCTGCTGCGATCGATCATCATTGGCGTCGCGAGAGATGTTTTCTCCACGCGGGTTGTACGCAGTGAGAACCGCAAACTGTCCGCCCATGCCAATCGCGCGCAGCGCGTTGCGAGTGGGAGCCGCGACCGGTGTCCTGAGGTCGACATCGATCTCGGGATCGGTAGCGAACCTCAGAACGGTTTCCGGATAACGCGACCAGGTGCCGTCGCGCGCGTCAGGTGGTTTACTCATCTTCACTATACAGCTAGCAAGCACAACGCCGCTGCAATCTTTTGCGGGCGTTCCTTCGATTGGTACAGTCCTTGACTGAATGCCACACGTGAAACATCCACAGATCTGGCCAGACGCCTTATACCTGGTGCGGCACGGAGAGTCCGCTGGCAACGTCGCGCGTGAAGCGGCGATGGTTGCCGGTGAGAAAGTAATAGACCTGGACGTACGCGACGTGGATGTTCCGCTTTCCGATCTCGGCAGAGAGCAAAGCGTCGCGCTCGGAAAATGGTTTGCGTCATTGCCGGATGATGATAAACCAAACGTCATTCTCACATCGCCATATCTCAGAGCGAAGGATACGGCGTCGATCGTCGCCGAAGCTGCGGGCTTGAGCAAGGACGCATACACCGTCGTTGTCGATGAACGACTGCGCGAAAAGGAATTTGGAATTCTCGATCGGCTAACTAAGGTAGGAATTCAGGCATACCACCCCGAACAAGCGGAGTTCCGCCGACTGCTCGGGAAGTTTTATCATCGGCCGCCGGGAGGCGAAAGCTGGTGCGACGTAATTCTCAGGTTGCGAAGTGCAGTTGAAATGATCTCGCGGGAGTATTGTGGGGAGAGAGTGCTGCTGGTGTGCCATTCGGTAGTCGTTCTGTGCATGCGCTATTTGCTCGAGCACATGACGGAAGATGAAATCCTGGCAATCGATCGCGCTGAAGAAGTCGCCAATTGTTCGGTGACGAAATACAGATACGATGCTGGCGCGTTGCCTCGTGGCATGTTGAGGCTCGAGCTATTCAACTTTGTAGCACCTTTGGAAGAAGCAGGTGCACCAGTTACGTCCAGCCCCGATGCGCGCGTCGCGGCCAAGTAACGTCACTCGGGAGCTGCTCGAGCGGTGGCCGCTTCCTGATCTCGACCCGCGCGATGATAAGGAAGGCCGTGGCTCCGTTTTAGTTATTGGCGGAAGTGCATCACTTGCAGGCGCCGTTGTGCTTGCAGGCACAGCAGCGTTACGCGCAGGTGCGGGTAAACTTCAGATTGCGACTTCGAGATCTGTTGCGCCACATGTGGCGATCGCTGTCCCGGAGGGAAAGAGCATCGCTTTACGGGAAACGAAAGATGGGATGATTGCGCCGTCCGCATCGTCGATTATCCGCCCACTTACAAAAGAAACCGATGCGATTGTGATCGGCCCGGGAATGGAGAGTGGTGAAAGCACGCGCAATTTTGTAAAAAAAGTTGTGAAGAGTATTCGCGACACTCCGGTCGTCATCGACGCGGGCGGTATCAGTGCACTCGCGAACCGCTCGCGCCTGCTCAAACATCTCGATGGTAATGTGGTGCTTACTCCACATGCGGGAGAGATGGCGTCGTTAACGAAGGCATCGAAGGAGGAGATCACACGCAACGCGGTCGACTATGCAACACGAACCGCGTTGGCGCTAAACGCGGTTATTACTCTCAAAGGAGCGGAAACGATAATCGCCGATCCGTCGGGTGAAGTGTTCCGTTATCGCGGTGGCAATATCGGTCTCGCGACATCGGGTTCTGGAGACACGCTCGCCGGAATACTCGGCGGATTACTTGCGCGCGGTGCGTCCCCGACTCAGGCAAGTGTGTGGGCAGTGTTCATTCACGGGGAAGCCGGCCAACGCCTGGCGAAACGTGTTGGACAAGTTGGCTTTCTCGCGCGGGAAATTCCCGACGAGGTGCCCGCTATTCTCGAGTCGCTGTAGCGCGGCCGAGCGTGCCCGGCATATCGGCGATCACGTATGATGCGATTGCCATCAATGCAATACACTCCGCGATATCACGCGGATTCAGCTTATCCATCGTGTCCGCTTCACTGTGGTGATACCAGAAGTAACGGGTGCCGTCGACAGCGAGACTAAGCGCTGGAACACCTCGTCCGAGTAAGGGCTCTACGTCTGCCTCTGCACCTCCCGGAGCAACAGAGGTTGCACCAATTGGTGCAAGCAGAGTGGCCATGTCACGCACTATTGCGACAGCGGAATCGCTCCCACTTACTCGAAAACCGGAAGGCTTGAACACTCCGTTGTCCGATTCCATCGCCATCACATGCTTCTCGAGCTCTGCCGCATGAGCATCACGATAGCCGAGCGCGCCGCGCGACCCGTTCTCTTCGTTGGTCCACAGAACAACGCGAATCGTCCGTCGAGGCTTGAGCCCTAACTGCTTGATGAGCTTTACCGCTTCCCACGCGGCGACGCTTCCTCCGCCGTCATCCATCGCGCCCTGACCCACGTCCCACGAATCGATGTGTCCGCCGAGCACAACGACTTCATCGGGCTTTTCCGATCCGACGATTTCGGCGACGACATTGCGAGAGGGTGCGTCAGGAAGCGTCCGTGCTTCCATCTTGAGTGTAACGACGACCTTGTCTCCGCGATCGCTCATCCTGTGCAGCATCATTGCGTCTTCGACGCTCAACGCTGCGGTGGGAATTCGAGGCGCTGTGGAATCGTAGTTCATCGCACCGGTGTGCGGATTCTGCATCGAGTTCGATGCGATACTTCGAACGAGCGCTGCAACAGCTCCTGCTTTCGCTGCAACTGATGCCGACGCGCCACGATAACGAACAGTTTCTCCATAGCTCACAAACGGCGCATCGAATAAAACGATTTTACCCTTCGCTTCGTTTTGTCTTCGCGCAAATTCCTCGAAGCTGCTGACGACGAGCACAGGCGCTGTAATTCCTGCTGGCGGAGTTCCTATGCTTCGTCCAAGCCCCAGCATGTGAAGCTTGTATTGTCGCGGGCTCACCAGCGTTGCCGATTCCTGGCCGCGTACCCAATGAGGAACCATCACCTTTTCACCACGCACATTCTGCAGACCATCGCGCTTCATCTCGCTGAGAATCCAATCGATTGCTGCTTCGAGGCTGGATGATCCACTGAGTCTGCTGCCGAACGTGTCTGTCAGCTTAGCCAATCTGTTGTAAGCGGACGTATCTGCGAGGGCCGCGGTGAGTAATCGCGTTGTCTCCGCGCGATAGCGATTTGCAATTGGCGTAGCGGCTGGCTGTTGCGCGCCAACGGAGGCTACCGCGCATAGCGATGCAACGAGCGCCCGCAGTGAGCATTTCGCAAATCGTATTGAATTCATTTGTTAAGCCTCAGCCTGAATGCATCGCTGCGGCCCGAGCGATCAGCGGACTCGACTCGCTTGGTCTGATGGGAAGGCAGATGGTAAATGTCGTTCCCTGCCCGGGTGTACTGGTAACCGAGACGTCGCCGCCAAGCAGTAATGCAAGACGTTTCGTTACGGTAAGACCAAGTCCGGTTCCTCCCGCGCGGCGGGTTGCTGTTTGCTCGACTTGCCAGAACGGCTCGAAGATTCTTTCGAAATGCTCAGATGAAATTCCGATACCTGTGTCTTCCACTGAGATCATGAGCTGATCGGCTTTTTGATCCCCGGTCAATATGATCCGGCCCGTGTCGGTAAACTTGACGGCATTGCCAAGGAGATTTACCACCATCTGGCGGATCTTTACCGGATCTGTTTCTACAAAAATTGGATTCGGCGGAAGCATCACCTCGATGTGCAGATTTCGCGCACGGGCAAGTGGCTCCACAATTTCTGCCGCTGGCTCGAGAAGTGTTGCGAGCGATACGAGCTCGAGATTGACCTCCTCTCGCCCCGCATCGATTCGTGTGAAAGTCAGGATTTCATCAATGAGCGAAAGAAGATGGCGCGCGCTCGCTTTGATCCTTCCGAGCTGCTGCGATTGCTGTTCGTTGATCGGGCCAGTGATTCCGTCCGCGAGAAGCTCCTGATATCCCATGATGGCTGACAGTGGAGTGCGCAGCTCATGGGACATTACCGCGAGGAAATCACTTTTTGCTCCGTTCGCGCTCTCGGCTTCGCCGCGCGCGGCGTCTGCTTCCGCTTTCGCTGCTTCGGCATCACTGCGTGCGCGCTCGGAAAGCATTCGTGCGTGGCGTTCCTTTACAAACAGCTCGGCGCGCTTGCGATCTGTAATTCGCAAAACTCGAGCGCTCCATGC
>DATLDN010000119.1:0-5044 GCA_035525855.1 Gemmatimonadaceae bacterium | reverse complement strand
GGATCCGCGTGATCCGCGAAATCCGCATGATCCGCGTACCCCGCTGTGCCAACCCTACCGACCAAGCCTAAGAATACGAGTTAGAAGAGTGTCGGTTGCGGGTTATTCGGCTGCACGAATCCGAAGTGGCGATAAGCCTGTGCCGTCGCCATGCGACCACGCGCTGTCCGCTGAAGGAATCCATTCTGAACGAGGAACGGCTCGTACACTTCCTCGATCGTCCCCTGATCTTCACCGACCGCAGCCGCAATGGTGCCAACGCCGACAGGACCGCCGTCGAATTTTTCGATGATCGTCTTGAGGATTCGTGTATCCATGTCGTCGAGACCGAACTGATCGACATCGAGCAGCTGCAAAGCTTCCTTCGCAACGTCGCGCGTGATGTTTCCACCGGATTTTACTTGCGCGTAATCACGAATTCTTCGAAGCAAACGATTCGCAACGCGCGGAGTTCCGCGTGAGCGACACGCAATTTCCTCCATTCCACCTTTGTCGATCTCGACCTTGAGAACTTCGGCCGTGCGGCGGACAATCATTTCGAGATCGCTTGCCGGATAAAAATTCAGCCGCTGCTCGATTCCAAATCGCGCACGCATCGGCGGAGTGAGTAAGCCGAGTCGCGTCGTCGCGCCTACGAGAGTGAATTTTTCGATCGGCATCGTAATTGTTTGAGCCTTTGGGCCTTCGCTCAAACGAATGTCGATCTTGAAATCTTCCATCGCAGGATAGAGAAACTCCTCGATGATCGGGCGCAGGCGATGGATCTCGTCGATGAAGAGAATGTCGCCCTCGCGCAGATTGGTGAGGGTTCCAACGAGATCACCTGGTTTTTCGAGCGCGGGGCCTGATGTAGTTCGAACGTTCACTCCGAGCTCTCGCGCAATCAACTCAGCGAGAGTTGTCTTACCGAGTCCGGCCGGCCCGAAGAACAACGTGTGGTCGAGGGGTTCACGGCGGAGCAGGGCGGCATCGATATAGATGCGAAGACTTTCTTTGACCTTAGGCTGACCAATGAATTCCGCGAGACGCTGAGGGCGGAGCGAAAGTTCGACGACTGATTCGTCAGCAAGAACTTCGGGAGTCGTGATCTCAGCGCGAGCCATCTATGCAATTTACCCCGAAGATAGACCGAAAACCAGCAAATTATTCGTGCGAATCACACCCTCGCGGCGAAAGTGGCGAGTCGCTCCGCCGCTCGCTCCAACGTCTCGTGTTTTTTGCAGAACGCGAAGCGTGTCACAGTCTCACCCATCTCAGGCTTCGAGTAGAAGCTCGTACCAGGAACCGTCGCAACCCCAACTTCCTTTGCAAGCCAGTGAGCAAACTCAATCCCGCGCAAATCACTGAGCTCAGAGAATTCCGCGAGGATGTAATACGCTCCTTCGGGCGCCGAGAATTTGAATCCCGCCTCCGTTAACGCAGAGACCATCACATCACGACGCGCGCGATAGTCGAGAGCAATGTGATTGTAATAGTCAGCATCGAACGCCATCCCTACTGCGGCTGCGGCCTGCAGCGGAGCCGGCGCGCCCACCGTCAGGAAATCATGCACCTTTCGTATCGGTGACGTGAATTCGAACGGAGCAATTGCATATCCAAGACGCCAGCCGGTGCAGCTGAATGTCTTCGACAATCCGGAAATCGTAACAGTTCGCTCACGCATTCCCGGCCACGTAGCGAGAACGTGATGACTGCCTGCGTAACGGATGTGCTCGTAAATCTCATCCGTAATCGCAATCGCATCATGCTTGATGCACAGCTCGGCAATTAACGAAATCTCGTCACGCGTGAAAACGCGGCCGGTCGGATTGTGCGGCGTGTTCACGACAATCGCGCGAGTACGGTCAGAAAACGCCGCGCGAAGCTTGTCGGGATCCAACTTCCAATCGAGCCCCTCGAGCGGAACGAACACTGGAGTCGCACCGGCGAGAATTGCATCGGGACCGTAATTCTCATAGTACGGCTCGAAGACAATTACTTCATCGCCAGGATTTACGAGAGCAAGAAACACGGATGCCATCGCTTCCGTTGCGCCGCACGTGACTGTGATCTCGCGTTCGGGATCGACATCCATGTCGTACCACTTTCGATACTTCGCTCCGATCGCCAGACGCAGCGCCGGACTTCCCCAGGTGATCGCGTACTGATTGATGTCGCCCTGAATCGCTGCGCACGCAGCGTCCTTCATCGGCGCCGGCATCGGAAAGTCGGGGAAACCCTGCGCGAGGTTTATCGCGCCGTGCTGGTTCGCGACTCGGGTCATCTCGCGAATGACCGACTCTGTAAACGTTGACGTGCGCTGGGCGGTTTTGATCATTCGACCGTAAATATGGTGACGCTAAAACCTATCGAACGTACGACAATGCGGAAACGCTGCAATCATTAGAACTTGACATGCACCCCTTAAGGGCATATATTATGGTATATATCAACAGTAAGGTCACATGTCCGCGAGAAAATCAAAAAAGGGGTCGGCGCGATCGGGTTTCAAATCGCGAGGCGCGCGGGAAACGTCTGCGAATGAGTATACCGGGTCCCCCGGGCTCAAGAAGGCGACGCTCTTTATGAATGGGCGGAGTCAAGCGGTACGTCTACCCAAGGAATTTCGATTCGAGGGCACGCACGTGTTCGTGACAAAGAGGGGCAACAGTGTGATCCTCAGCCCAACAGACGATCGGATGACGCGCATTCTCGCGGCGATGGGGTCGATGCCTGATTTTCCAGATCGCGATCAAGGCCCGCCTCAAGAGCGTCCCGAGCTCGACACCATGTTCGACCGGTGAACCTGCTCGATACGAACATCTGCATCGCGTACCTCAGGACGCGGTCCGCGCCGGTAGCTCGAAGAATGAAAGCTGCCGGCGCGGATCAACTATGCATTTCGTCCCTTACCGCCGGCGAGCTGTACACGGGTGCTATTAAAAGCAAACGGGCTACGAACCTCGGCGACCTCGACCTTTTCTTGATGAACATCACTACTGTCGACTTCGATCTCGAGGCAGCTCGCGCCTACGGCTTTCTTCGGTCGCATCTCGAGGCTAAGGGCGAATCGATCGGCCCCCTCGATCTGCTGATTGCCGCGCACGCACTCACGCTTGGCGCGACACTTGTGACAAACAATGTTCGTGAGTTTATCCGCGTCCCCCAGCTTCGAGTCGAGGATTGGATGCAATAGCGCGCTACTTGTCCGTGAGCTTTGCGAGGGATGCCCTGATCAATTCGGCAGCAGACAATCCACTGCCACCCGCGTCCAGTGCGGCACGTACTGCCTTCTCCGCATCACCGGTCGTGTAGCCGAGCGACACAAGCGCTCGCATGGCATCTTCTGAAGCACCGCCAGCAGGACGACGCGCTCCGGTTTCTTCCTCGCCACCTATTCCATCCAGCTTATCTGCAAGATCGAGAATCAATCGCTCTGCTTTTTTTCTTCCAACCCGCGGAACACCCTGCAAAGTTGGAATGTCTTTTTCTCTGATCGCGCGCGCGAGACGCTCCGCAGAAAGCGACGACAGCATCCCAATCGCTAGTGACGGCCCCACTCCATTTGCTGTCAGAAGTTTTTGAAATAAGCGTCGTTCATACAGCGTAGAAAATCCAAACAGCTGCCATCCATCTTCTTTCACAACGAGAGAAGTGTGCAGCGAAATCCGCTCGCCCTGCTTCGGAAGCGTCTCGAAAACACCGAGTGGAATGAGCAGGTCGTACGCAACTCCACCGGCAGTCATCACCTCGACTCGATCGATGTCCTTGAGGCTAAGCGTGCCTTCTACGCGTGAGATCATCTGCGCGAGGTAAGGAGAGGAATCTCATCCGTAATTTTCGGAAATCGCGCAGCCATCACGTGACTCAATGCGGCTGCGACTCCATCTGCAGCATCGGCGGGTTCAGGAGCAGTTTTTAATCGAAGAATTCTCGCGACCATGAACTGCACCTGCTCCTTTGTTGCATTTCCGGTCCCGACAATCGCCTTTTTTATCTCCGCCGGTGGGTACTCGGAGATCTCCAGCCCGGCCTGCTCACCGGCGAGAAGAATTACTCCGCGTGCATGGCCAAGCACGATTGTAGTTCGAACATTGCGCGCGTAAAAAACATCTTCGATTGCAAGAGCGTCGGGCCTGTGTCGCGCGATGAGCTCCACGACGCCATCGTGAATCTCTCGCAATCGTTTCGCAAGCGACTCGCGAGGTCGAGTGCGAATCACTCCGCATTCAATCAGTCGGGGAGGAAGCGACCGATCTCCTTTCACCACGCCATACCCGGTGACCGCAGTGCCAGGGTCGATGCCGAGTACGATCAAGTGGTCGTCACGTTGCTGCTTCGAGCTCCAGGTCGCAATTCGCTGCGACTTTCTGCACGTCGTCCAGGTCCTCGAGCTCCTCGAGTAAAGTCACCACCGACTCAGCGGTTTTTCCTTCGACGTGAACCATGTTTTTTGGAACTGATGCAATCTCGGATTCCGTCGCTTCGAATCCTTTCGCTTCGAGCGCTGATTTTATTGCGTGCATGTCTGCCGGCTCAGTAGTCACGACATACTGCTCACCCTCGGCGACAAAATCCTGCGCGCCCGCGTCGAGTGCTGCTTCCATTGCATCGTCCTCGGGATACTTCGATCCATCGAGATAAATCTGACCTTTTCGCTCGAACATCCATGACACGGAATTCGCTGCGCCAAGATTGCCACCGAAGCGTGAAAGCTTGTGGCGAACTTCAGCGACGGTGCGCGTAGCGTTGTCGGTCAGCGCAAAAATCAGAATGGCAACTCCACCAGGACCGTATCCCTCGTAGGTCGCTTCGATGTACTCGACGCCCTCGAGCTCGCCAGTTCCTTTCTTTATCGCGCGCTCGATGTTCTCCTTCGGCATCGATGCGGCCCGTGCAGTCTCGATCGCTGTGCGAAGGCGGGGATTACCATCGGGATCTCCGCCGCCAAGCTTCGCCGCCATGGTGATTTCGCGAATGAGCTTGGTGAAATGCGCTCCGCGCTTTGCATCTGCAGCGGCTTTGTAATGCTTGATCTGCTTCCACTTACTGTGACCGGCCATGA
>DATLDN010000117.1:0-4894 GCA_035525855.1 Gemmatimonadaceae bacterium | reverse complement strand
CAAAGCCCAACCTGATTTGTTGGGCTTTGTAGTTAATCCGCGTAAATCCGCGTGATCGCATGATCCGCGTACCCCCGCTGTACCAACCTTATCCTCCATGCAGAGAAGGCGCACTAACGCTTATGCGCGTGTGACTTCGATGCCTCGACAACGAGTCGCGCGCAAATATTTCGCGCATGGTTACCGTAATTCGCGATCAATGGCTTCTCCCCATCCTGAAGGAATTTCTCGAGAAAGACGCGGTATCGCGGATTGAATCCGTAGCCACAGATTCATATTGGGAAGCCGCAGTCGCATCGGGATCGATTACAGATCAGGAATTACTTGCGATAGTTTCGCGTCGCGCTCACACCCGAATCGCGGACGATCTCTATGTAAGTCCCAACGCGATCGAAGTCGTACCGGAGAACCTCGCGCGGCGCTATCGGATTCTTCCCCTCGATGCATCGGTGTCGCGACTCGAGATCGCAACCGCAAATCCATACGACGCGGATTGTGAGCGCACACTCGGCTTCTGGTCGGGCCGATCGGTCGGAATGTCACTCGCGCCACCGCTCGCGATTGCGGAGCGGATCGAGCAAGCCTACGGGAAGACACGCAGCGCGCGATCGTTTGCGCTCGACAAACGTCCGGAGAACGAAAGTGAGAAAGTTTCCGACGAGCCTGTTGTTCGACTAGTCGATCGAATTGTCGCCGGCGGAATCTCGGATCGTGCGAGCGACATTCACTTCGAGCCGGCAGAGAAGGGCATCGCTGTGCGCTATCGCGTCGACGGAATGCTGAGAGATGTGATGGTACTCCCGCAAAGCGTCGGATTGCCGCTCGTCTCCCGGATCAAGATCATGGCGGGAATGGATATCGCCGATCGACTGCGCCCGCAGGGTGGTCATGCGACAGTCACTGTCGAAGGCTCACGCATCGACCTCCGTGTATCGACCCTTCCTGCTTCGCATGGCGAAAAAGTAGTCGTCCGCATTCTCGATACACGATCCGCTGTTCGCTCGCTCGAAGCGCTTGGCCTCGACGAAGTCGACGCCCCGCGCATGCGACGACTGCTCGAAATTCGTGAAGGCCTTGTGCTCGTTACCGGCCCGACGGGCTCGGGAAAAACGACAACACTCTACGCAGCGCTCCTCGAGATCCAGCGACGCGGAGTGAACGTGATCACTGTCGAAGATCCTGTGGAGTACCGGATTCCGGGAATCGTTCAGGTTCAGATCAACGAGAAAGCGGGTTTGACATTCGCGTCAGCGCTTCGATCGATTCTTCGTCAGGATCCCGACGTCGTTCTAATTGGTGAGATACGAGACCGTGAGACAGCAGCGATTGCAATACAAGCTGCGCTCACCGGCCACCTCGTCTTTGCAACGCTTCATACAAACGACGCATGCAGCTCCATCACACGCCTCACCGACCTCGGCGTCGATAGCGGCAAACTTGCAGGCGCGCTCAAGGGAATTGTCGCGCAACGTTTGATTCGAAAACTGTGCTCCGAGTGCAAAGTCGTCGCAAATGCAGGTGCTCCGTTGCGCATTCGCGCGACGGTGCCGGGCGATGCGATGGTTTATATACCCGCCGGCTGCGCGCACTGCGCAATGACAGGGTATCGAGGCCGCGTTGCCGTAACGGAAATTGTCATTGCCGATAACGAGCTCGAGAGGGCAATCTCTGCCGATACGCCGCTCGATTCGCTCGTTGCAACGGCGCGTCGCGAGGGTTCGCGGTCGTTATGGGATTCTGGAGTGACTCGCCTCCTCGCGGGCGACACGAGCGGCGACGAGCTGATGCGTGTCCTCGAACAGGATACCGGGGGAGTTGTAGATGATGCTGTCAGCTCGGCCAGTGATATCTGGTCGCTCTTCGACACTCCCACCACCAAGTCTCCGCTGTATGATTCCCCGAATGGAACTTCATCGCTCTTTCCAGTGACATCCGTAATTCCTGGAGTTGTCGACGTCTATGTCATCCGACCGCAGCCGGACGGATGGAAGGTGCTCGTCGTCCGCAGAGCGAATGACACGCGATGCCCGGGTGCGTGGGAAACTGTTCATGGACGAATCGAAGAAAACGAACGCCCCGAGGCTGCAGCAAAACGTGAAGTTCGTGAAGAAACCGGATTGGATATCGAGCGCCTGTATAACGTGACAGTCCAGCCATTTTATTTGCACATGCTCGAGACAATTCAGCTTGCTGTCGTATTCGCTGCGTTTGTCGCCGAGCCGGCGGGGGTCACACTGGGTGAGGAGCATCAGGCGTTCGAGTGGCTCAGCGTTGCTGAAGCGTCGAACCGATTTGTTTGGCCGCGCGAGCGCGAGGCGCTCGCGCAAATTCAGCAGCTGCTCGGATCAGGGGATGCCGGGCCCGTCGAGGATGTCCTCCGGGTTTTCTGAAGAACGGAACGGCAGCTGGAATGCGGACTGACCCGTTGGGTTTTGGGTCAATAGTTCTCGGCAGTCAGCTAGCGGGTTTTCAGTTTTCGGTTTTGCCGACTACTCATTACTCGAAAGCCGACGGCCGAGAACTATTGACTCAAAACTCAAAGGGTTTGTTCGGTCTCAATCGAGCTGTAAGCGGTACCCACTCTTCCGTACCGTGAGAATGTGCCGGGGCTCCCCGGGATCGGCCTCGAGTTTTCGTCGCAACTCTCCAACATGCGTGTCGACAGTCCTGCTCACTACGTCCGCACCATATCCCCACACTTCGCGCAGTAATTCAATTCTGCCGGCGACAGTGCCCCTGCGACGAAATAACGCGAGAAGCAGCTCGTATTCTTTAGGGCGCAGCGAAACAGGGCTGCCGTCAACGAATACATCGTGCGTACCTGGCACAACTTCGACATTCCCGAATTTGAACGGGGGCTCGGTTCTTTCGATTCTGTCGTGCGCAGTGCGCGAGCGACGCAGCAATGCGTGCACGCGCCCAATCAGCTCCAACAATCCGAAAGGCTTCGTCACGTAATCGTCTGCGCCTTCGCGAAACCCGCGCACCTTGTCGGTTTCTTCACTGCGCGCAGTGAGAATCAATACTGGCGTGTCATCCCCTCGATCGCGCATCGCACTCAACACCTTGTAGCCATCCATACCTGGAAGCATCAGGTCGAGTATCAGAAGGTCCGGACGCGTAGCACGAATTCGCTCGAGACCGCGCGTTCCATCATGCGCGACGTCTACTGTAAAGCCTTCGATCTCGAGATTGTTTGCAAGTCCACGTGCGAGATCGTCGTTATCCTCGACGATCATGATGCGTGCGCTCACGGGGCAGCGCCTGTGAGAACCGGCGCAGATCCGCCATCATCACGCCCGCCACCGTCGTCGGTCATGATCGCACTCGAGAGCGCGGGCAGCTCGACGATAAACCGCGATCCCCGACCAGTCGGAGTATTCTCTACCCAAGCTTTTCCGGAATGACGCGCTGCAAGATCGCGCACCACTGCCAAACCGAGTCCGCAACCGGTTGATGAATCAGTGTCGCCGCGCACAAACGGAGCCCACAGCGCTTCACGCATTCGCTGGGGAATACCAGGACCCTCATCATCCACCCAGATCCGCGTGACAAGGCGAATCTGCTGCTGATCGGGCGCGAGCATCGCCGGGCTCACAATCACTTTTGATTGTGGTCCGGATAAGCCCACGCTAATCGTTTGCTCGGGCGGGCCGTACTTGAGCGCGTTGTCGAGAAGATTCAGAACAATCTGTCTCAGGGCAGCGCGATCAACCTCGGCTTGAGCGTGCTCATCCAGATCTGCAACAATGCGCACTCCGCGCGTGTCCCCCAGGGGCTCGAATGCCGCGATTGCCTCGCGGATTTCGGGTGCGAGACGGAGTCGCTGCGCAGACACCTCGATTTCCGGACGATTCGCTCGCGAGTATTGAAGAGCGTTCTCCACCATCTGCATCAGGCGCCGCGCTTCACGCACAATTACTCCCGCTGCGCGCGTACGCTCACTCTCCGATCGAGTCCGACCGAGCGTAAGCGTTTCTCCAAAGAGAAGTATTTGTGCGAGGGGAGTGCGAAGCTCGTGCGAGACGCTCGCTGTAAAATCGGCTCGAAGTCGAGCGAGCTCGTGTTCGCGCTGAAGATTGCGAAGAATTATTCCGGTGAGCAGCGCTGTAAGAACGAGCAACCCGACCCAGACTGGAACTCGCGAGACTGGTACGAGCCCGGTTCCAAGTCGCGCGATCGCATCACGGCGGAGTGCAACACGCACCCGAAGACCGCCGCCAAACGTGGCGAGCGATGCAGTATCCGAGAGGAGCTGTCGCTCCCATCCGCTGGATCGATAAATCTCATTGCCACCTGGAATCGATACCGACGCGGTGAGCAAAGAATCGTTTGGGATTCCGTGAGTCACCGCAGACGGTAAGATCCGGGCAGACTTCCACAAGTGAGTGAACAGCGCGCTCGCATATTCCTGGGGTGATGCTACGAAGCCAAGCATCCCGATCGCTTTGCCATGCTCGTCACGCTGCGGTGCAAAGCCGATCGCGCGCACCGAGTCACCGCGATTCGCGAACATCACGCTGAACCCAATTCCATCGGCAGCGCGCGCGGGAGTCAAGTATCGAGCGAGCCATTTACCATCGTCCGCAACGCGCAATGCCGGCGTGGGACGAGGAACGAACGATCCAACTTTCGCTGCGGCCCATCCGGAAGGAGCTTCCGAATGATTCGGCTGCGCGATGGGCTGAGCAATCGTTACTTCATGATTCCGAAAATCAATGCGAAAGAAATACTCAGCGGGAATAATCAGTGAGCAGTTGCATTCCTGTGCGTCACGCTCGGCATCAACGAGGCCGGCGAGCGCTGGCAGTGCTCCGCCGTCAAGAATGCGATTGCTTACGACACCACGGAATAACATCGACAGCGACGAGCCAACGGCAAGATCACCGGCTCG
>DATLDN010000088.1:0-3535 GCA_035525855.1 Gemmatimonadaceae bacterium | reverse complement strand
ACTGTTGTACGCAAGCCTTCACCGCATGCTCGTAATAAGGAGTCGTAACGGCGAGACTCGCGCTCGTGACAATACCTTCGCGATGCGCGCGGATGATTCCAAGTGTTGCGCCTTTGGACACGCCGAGGTCATCGGCGTTGACGACAAGCCATCCCGTCATCAGGCCAGGCCGGCAATCAAGCGCGGGCCTACGGCTTTAGTGACGGCGAGCGGCATTTTCTGCCAGAGCGCGATTTGTAGGCGGTATTTCGGGTTGCGGGGATCGATGTCCGGAATCGCCTTCAGCTTGCGCAGATAAAAATTGTACGTTAGTTCGATTTCCTGCGGCTTCCAGTTTTCCTTAAAGCGCAGCTGCGGGCTGTCGCCTCTGGAACGGCCCATGTCGAACCATTTGAGCTCACTCTCGCAGCTCATCTCCATCATCTTCCAGTATAGCAGATAGTTCGGATTGCGCGGATTGTACTTGCGCAGTGAAACCGTGTGCAGATTCATTCCGGTCTCATTCACTTTGAACAGCAACGCGCCCGCCGCTAAAGCGTCTCCGTCGCGCACGACGATGAAACTGGCCTTGTCGCCGAGATACTCGACAATCTTCTCATAGTATCTGTGGCTGTGAGCGGGCGAGCCGAGGTCCCGCATGTGCTGATGAAACACGTCGAAGAATGCGTCGAGCTGCTCGTGCCCAACGGAGACTGTAAAACCCTCTTTCATTCCGCGACGCGCCTGATTTCGTGTCTTCGCGGGGAGACGCTTCCAGAGTGCATCGGCGCCGTCTCGTAGATCTATCACCGCGGTCATATAGCTGCGATCAACTTCGAAGCCATCGAGCGCATTCTCGCGGTCACGAATTACCAAATACTGAACTCCCAGCTTATCAGCCAGCCTCTTTGCGCGAGACAACAGCGCGTCGCGAGCTTCGGGGTTGTCGAAATGAAAGCCACCGTCGTTTCCAAAGACGGCCGTCGTCAGATAGTGACCGAAGATGACGTGCTGGATGTCGTACAATCCGAGCGTTCCGACTATTCGCTCTCCGTCGTCGGTGCACGCGAAGAAGTGAGAGCCAATGCCGTATGCTTCCTCCACAACCCGACGCCACGCATACAGATCGGTGACCGCACCGGTTCGTGGAATTACGTAATCATCCCACCTGCGTTCCTCGGCATTGCCAATCTCGAAAACCTTCAATGCCGTCAGGATTTCTCCGCCATCAGCTCCGGTGAATGGCGAATGAGCCCGGTGGCGTGCAGCTCCTTCGCATGTCGCCGCGGAGGATCCGGCTCCTGCTTCAACAGATAGATCGGCCGTCCCTTCACCTGCTCGAATACTCTCGCGAGATACTGGCCGATGAGTCCAATGAAGATCAGCTGGCTTCCGCCAAGGATCATTATCACTCCAATCAACGACGCGTACCCAGGGACGAGGCCTTTGATGGCGTAGCCGTAAATGAGCGTCCACGCCAGATAAATAAATCCACCGAAAGTCACAGTGAGTCCGGCACGCAGTGCGAGCCGCAGCGGCTCTACCGAAAATGAGAACACCGCATCGAGAGCGAGCGTCACCATTTTCACGAGACTGTATTTCGTGTGACCGGCAGCGCGCTGTGTCGCTTCGTACGGCACGAGCACACGACGAAATCCAACCCATGAAATGAGTCCGCGAAGAAAACGATGACGCTCCGGCATTTCCATGAGCGAATCGGCAACCCGTCTCGAGATCAGGCAAAAGTCAGCGGCACCAGCTGGAACCTTCGTCCCGCTCAAAGAATTGAGCAGCCAGTAGAAGCCGCGTGATGAAGCGCCCTTGAAGAACGTTTCACCTTCCGTTCTCAAGCGAATCGCCGAGACGATGTCCGCACCTTCGCGCCACTTTGCGACAAGCGTGGGGATCAATGTGGGCGGATGCTGTAAATCGGAATCCATCATGATCACTGCATCGCCGGCAGCATGATCGAGCCCGGCCGTGAGTGTTATCTGGTGGCCGAAATTCCGGGATAGAGAGCAAACACGAACTGTCTTATCGCGGCTTGCGATCTCATTCAGCTTATCGAGAGTGTCGTCTGCACTCCCATCGTCGACCAGAAGAATCTCGTACTCGAGATTGTCCAGAGATTCGAGAACTGGCTTCAAGGCATCGTAAAAAAGTCCGATGACGTCGGACTCGTTATAGCACGGGGAGATAACTGAAAGAAAGCGTCTTTCGGGTTCTGCGATCATTTCGCGATGCGTGCAGTAAGGATGTAGTCGAGCTGCGGAAAATCCCTGCGCAGGTAAGCATTACCTTCGGTGAAAATGCGCGATGGGTCTGGCCCCCGACCATTCGGCGGCATGTCACCATAGCCGCTCCACAAACTGTCGATGACCGTCATGCCATCGACGATTTCGCCGAACGGAGCGTAATCTTTGTCCAACGTTGGATTGTCGCGCAGGTTGATGAACAGCTGAGTGTTTCGCGTCATCGGACCTGCAGTTGCGAATGAAATCCGGCCGCGCGAATTCGTTTGATGAGCAATTGTGTCATCGGGAAACAATCGCTGTCTCCACGAAGCAGCAATTTCAGGGTTCCCGCTGATGCCGAATTGTGCAATGAACCCGGGGATCACCCGCGAAAATGCGGTCGAATCGTAAAACCCGTTGCGCACGAGATAGTAAAACCGATCGACACCCCATGGCGCCCAGGCGCGATGAGCTTCGATGGTTAACGGACCGTTTGTAGTTTCGAATCGCACGCGGAAATTTTCAGGCGCCGTCTCCGCCGACCTGGTCGTATCGAGCAACGGCGACTTGTCTCGCGATTTGTCGAGCGACGGGTTCGTCGTGCAAGCGGCCACGATTACCAGAGCGGCGGCCGTTAGACTTGGAAATCTCAGGTTGCCTGGGTGCACGCGATGATTGAATTAGTGGTTCGGGACGGAGAAATACGGCTACACAAAAATACAGCCGGAAGGTTGCATCCCCTATGACAGGACGCACCGCATGGTCACAAAGTTAGCTGTTCACCGCGCGTCACTGGACATCAGACATCGCATCGCTTAACGTCCGCCTCCGGCTGCAAACATCTGAATAAAACAAATCTATTATCCCCTAAGGCACGTTGCCTGAGGCAAGAACCGCTCGTCTGTCGTTCGCCATGGAGATTTCTTCATCAAAGAACGCGATCTGATGACACACGGAGTAAGCGGATTCACCGCGCCTGAGCCCCGCAAGCGGCGAAGCGAGGATATTTCCCAGTTTCCTTTCACCCCGCGTGATCAGGAGGCGCTTCGTGGCGCGTTCGCTGTCTTGCTGTCCCCTCTCGATTTCGTAGATGCTGAAGTGTGGCGCGGGGAAGTCGGCCGCTGCGTAGCGGCGCTGGTTGGCGCTGATAGATCCGCCTTTCAGCTCGACGTTCCGAAAGTTCCCGTCCTTTACAGCGAGGATTATTCGCAGAGCACCCTCGAGGCCTACGCCCATCACTATTACGAGATCGACGTAGGCCGCATTCGTCGCGATGAGCTCGGGCTCGAGGTGTGGAATCGCTGGAGACTCCATGGATCGAA
>DATLDN010000073.1:0-8889 GCA_035525855.1 Gemmatimonadaceae bacterium | reverse complement strand
GAGTCCGCAGGATCCTGGATCAAAGTCCTGCATTTGAACTTCAGGACTTAGAAAGAGGATCCTGCGGACTCAGGGCCAAATACAACCGATGATCGGCGACTAATTGAGGACTGCCGCCCGTCGTAAATAGCAGGGGCGGGACTCGAACCCGCGACCCCGGCATTATGAGTGCCGTGCTCTAACCGGCTGAGCTACCCTGCCGAGTCGAGAAATATATCGCGTCCCACACGGCGAACGTCATTGCGGCTTTGCGGTTCTAACGTATTTTGGTGGCCATCTGCAACCAATCCACCAACCGCAGTCAGAGGTGCCTATGTACATGAGTACGCGTCCTTTCTCGCGCTCGCTCGTGCCGGCGGCGCTGTTCGTCACCCTCATCGCCGGACTCGCGTCCGCGCAGGCAACATCGGGGACGATCAGCGGACGCATCACAGATGCTAACAACGGCCAGCCAATTCCACTCGCACAAGTCAACGTGATCGGGACAAACCTCGGCGTGCAAACGAACGCTGAGGGCCGATACACATTGCGCGGTGTAAAGCCTGGCCAGATTGAGCTTCGTGTGTTGCGCGTCGGCTTTACCGAGCAGAGACGCAACGCCACAGTTTCACCCGGCCAGACCCTCCCGCTCGACATTCAGATGGGATCTATTCCCATCACACTCAGTCCCGTGGTTACGACAGAAACGGGAAGTCAGCGAAGAGTTGAGTTAGGCAACTCGATCGCGCAGGTCGATGCATCGAAGATCGTCGCACAAACGGGCGTTCGAAACATGGGCGACCTGCTCACAGCCCGCGCTGCCGGTGTGACTGTGTACACTCCGACGCAAATTGGCGCCGGGACACGCATTCGCATTCGCGGTACGAGCTCGCTCTCGCTCTCGAACAACCCGATTTACGTGATCGACGGAATTCGTGCGGAAGGCACGACGGGTTCAGGATCGATTGGAGTCGGCGGAACGCTGCCTTCGCGAGTGAACGACCTCAACCCCGACGAAATCGAATCGATCGAGATTGTGCGAGGTCCGTCAGCGGCGACGATCTATGGTACGTCGGCGGCTAACGGCGTAATCGTCATTACAACGAAAAAAGGAATTACTGGTTCGCCCCGGTTCACGTACTTCACGGAACAGGGCGCGAATGTCGATCGCAACACTTATCCAACTGCCTATCGTGGCTGGCAGACAGGAACAACTGCGGCAACGACTTCGTCGGCAGCGAATACCGTTCAATGCTTCCTTTCAGCGCGTTCGGCAGGAACGTGCAAACAGGATAGCGTAACAAGCTTCAATCTTTATGAGGATCCCGAGACGACTCCCAATGGAGTCGGGTATCGTCAGCTGCATGGACTTCAGGTTCGCGGTGGCTCGGAAACGTTCCGCTATTTCCTGCATGGCGAGTGGATGAACGACAACGGCGTTCTCAAGGTTCCAGATTTCGATGAGCGTTACATGGCAGCGCATGGCCGTACCCTTCGTCCGGAAGAAGCCAGTCCAAATCATCAGGACGCTATTACGACGCGCGCCAACTTCAATCTTGCTCTATCGCCGAAGGCTGACCTTTCTCTGAGCATGGGCTACATCAGCTCGGATCTTCGTCTACCGACCAGCGATGATTCCGGCGTCAACGGCGTCGCAGGAAATACGTATGGCGGGCCCGGATTCAAATACAACACCGCGGCGAACGGTGACACCTTATACGGGTGGCGTCAGGTAACTCCGCGCGATGTGTATCAGACCGTTACCGGACAGGGCATCAAGCGTATGATCAGCTCGCTGAATGGCAACTATCGTCCGTTCGAGTGGTTGTCGACGCGCGGTGTGTTCGGCGTCGATTACATCAACCGCCTCGACACGCAGCTGTGCCGCTTCGGCAACTGCCCTGATCTGGGTGGCGACAGCAAGCTCGGCTTCAAGACTGACAACCGCACGAACTTCTTCAGCTACACTGCGTCTGGTAGTGCGGCTGGAACGAAGCAGCTGACTGACGCGTTGCTTTCCCGCACGACGTTCGGCCTTCAGTTCAGCCGCAACATCTTCGATCGCAACGGCTCGAACGGTGTTCGTCTCGCTCCGGGTGCAACAACTTTGTCGGGTGCCGCAGTGAAGGCGGCGGACGAGGCTACTGACGAGACACGAACACTCGGTGCTTTCGTCGAAGAGCATCTGGCATTTTCAGATCGGTTATATGTGACCGGCGCCGTTCGATCCGACAGGAACAGCGCGTTCGGAAAGAACTTCAAGACCGTGTTTTATCCGAACATCTCGGCATCGTGGGTTGTGTCGCAGGAGAATTTCTTCCCAAAGACGGGCTCGATTAACAATCTCCGACTGCGCGCTGCTTACGGCGCATCTGGTGTACAGCCGGGGACCACTGACGCGCAGCCGTTTTACTCTGCAACGACAGTTCGCGGAGAAGCAGCCGACGCTCCAGCGGTCGTCTTCAGCACGCTGGGCAATGCCAACCTCAAGCCTGAGCGCTCTACAGAATTCGAGGGAGGCATCGACGGCGCGTTCTTCAGCAATCGCGTCACGACAGAGCTCACCTTCTACAACAAAATTTCGAAGGATGCTTTGATTCAGCGTGTTCTCCCACCGTCACTGGGAACCGGATCAACGTCTCGCTTCGAGAACCTTGGCGAAGTCCGAAACAAGGGAATCGAGGCGCTGCTCGGCGCACAGCTTCTTCAGAGCAATGCGTTGGGCTGGGACGCGACACTCACGTACTCGCACAACGACAACAAGATCAAGAGCCTTGGTGGACTTCCGCCGCTCGTGAATAGCTCAACGCAGCAGAATCGCGAAGGCTATCCGCTGAACGGTTGGTGGGCTCGCAGACTTACCGGTTTTGCGGATGCAAACGGTGATGGCATCATCACGCTGAGCGAGATCACGGTTACTGATACCGCTGTATTCATCGGTTATACTCTGCCCACGAGGGAGGCGACGTTCACCAACGGCTTCGACCTCTTCAGCCGTCGCGTGCGAGTCGGCGCGATGATCGACTACAAGGGCGGGCACAAGATGTACAACAACACCGAGCGTATCCGGTGTGCAAGCCGCCTGAACTGCTCTGGTCTCATCAATCCTAGTTCGTCGCTGTTCGAGCAGGCGAGAACGGTTCTGGTGCGCGAGCATGTGAGCAAGTCGGCTGGAGAATTCATCGAGGATGGCGATTTCATACGCTTCCGCGAGCTGAATTTCACGATCACGGGACCCGAGCGGTGGGCGTCGAAGTTCATGGGCAGCCGCTCGATCTCGGCAACATTTGCAGTTCGAAACCTCGGGGTTCTCTGGACGAAGTACACTGGAGTAGACCCTGAAGCTATCGCGACCACTGGCGACGCGCCGTCGGAATTCCAGGCATTCCCGCCGCCGACCTATTATTCGCTACGTCTCTCCTTCGGCTTCTAGGAGGGGCCATAAATGAGAGGACATATCAGAAAAAAAGTTTCGCGACGCATTTTCTCGGCAGCGGCGATGACCGTCGCTGCCGCAGGGGCGATTGCGCTCGCTGCATGTAACCCGACCGAGTCCGTTCAGGTGCTCGATCCGGATATCATCAATCCAGCCGACGCCCAGTCCGCCGCAGGTGCCAACGCGGTGCGGCTCGGTGCAATCGGCCGTCTCAACTCCGCGACGAGCGGCGGCAGCACGAGCTCGGAAGGACTTTTCCTTCTAAGCGGTTTGCTGGCTGACGAATGGAACAACGGTGATTCGTTCATTGCACGTTGGGAGGTTGACCAGCGTGCGATCACCACCCAGAACACTTTCCTCACCGACACCGATCGCATGCTCGCGAGAGCACGTTTGTCGGCAACACAAGCGGTGGGCTTGCTGCAACAGTTCAATCCCCTGGGCCCCGCGGCGGATGTTGCCGAGATGTATTTCGTTCAAGGGTATGTCGAGAACGCAGTAGGAGAGAACTGGTGCAACGGACTCATCCTGAGCACTGTGGTCGATGGGGTTGAGCAGTACGGCAGTCCAATGACGACAGCGGCCGCGTTTCAGCTCGCGTTGGCCCACGTTGACAGCGGTCTCGCTCTGATCACAGGCAACACGGCGCAGGACGTAAAGATTCGCAGTGCGCTGGCTGTGCTGAAAGGAAGAATTCTTCTCAATCTGAACCAACCGGCGCAGGCGGCAACCGCGGTTGCCGGTGTTCTCACAAGCGCGAAGTATCAGAATTTTCATTCGCAGACGACCAACGACAACGCTGTGTGGACTTACAACAACACAGCGCGTCGTTACAGTGTCAGCACTGGTGAAGGAACCAACGGATTGGATTTCGCGACAGCGAACGATCCGCGCATTCCTACGTGCCAGGGTGGAGACGCCGTTTGCAAAACGATCAACGTGACGCTGACTCAGCGCGACGACAAATCTGCATTTCCGATTTGGGTTCAGCGCGTTTGGCCTGTGCGCGATAACCCCGTCACACTTGCCAGCGGTGTCGAAGCGCGGCTGATCGAAGCCGAAGCGGCGTTCCGTGCTGGTAACCCGGCGCTGATGATTCAGAAGCTGAATCAGGCGCGAAGTGAAGGTGGTGTCACCGGGTTGCTCCCGAACCTGACGGATCCAGGAACGGACGTAGCTCGTGTCAATTTGATTTTCCGCGAGCGAGCCTTCTGGATGTTCTCGACGGGACATCGTCTAGGCGATATGCGGCGGCTGGTGAAGTTCTACAATCGGCCTGCAGAATCCGTGTTCCCTACGGGTGCGTGGCACAAGGGCGGCAATTACGGTCCGGACATGAACTTCCCGGTTCCACAGGCGGAAGAGAACAATCCGAACTTACCAAAGGGCCAAAACTGCATCGATCGCGCAGCATAGCAGTTTGAAGAATGCTGGGAACAAAAAGCCCGTCCGAAAGGACGGGCTTTTTGTTTTTATGGCGGGGGCGGGATTTGAACCCGCGACCTTCGGGTTATGAGCCCGACGAGCTACCAGGCTGCTCCACCCCGCGATAGAACGGTGAATCTAGAGGGTCTCTGTAGGCCGGGCAAGTTTTGTCAGGACTGCGGACTTAGGACATATGCGGAACTAACCCGTTGAGTTTTCGGTCAATAGTTCTCGGCAGTCAGCTAACGCGTTTTCGGTAGTGGGTTTTACCGACTACTCATTACTCAAAATGCCGAAGGCCGAGAACTATTGACCGAAAGCTCAACGGGTTAGTTCCTACATTCCTAGCGTTTCACACGTGCGGAATCGGGTGAATTCCCAAGGCGATACAGGATTTCCTTTGAGCCGCGAATCATTCCAAACTCTTCGCGCGCGATTCTCTCCTGAGTTGCAGGATCAGTCTTGATTGCCGTCGCGATTTTTCGAAGAGAGTCAACCTGGCGCGCGAGCGAGTCGCTTTGCGCCTGCAGCGCCTTCCCACGTTGTTGCTGTCGCCACAGGTCGACCGTGCTGTATTCCCCGCCCTGAATCGCGAAGAATAATCCGCCGATCAACACCAATGCGAAAATGATTCGCGGTATCAGCGCCTTCAATTACAAACCGTAAATAGCGCCGCCGGGAAACTCTGCACCTTCGCCGAGCAGCTCTTCGATTCGAAGGAGTTGATTGTACTTCGCAACGCGATCCGTGCGGCTTGCGGATCCCGTCTTGATTTGTCCCGCTCCGGTAGCGACAGCGAGATCTGCAATGAACGTGTCTTCCGTTTCACCGGAGCGATGCGAGATGATCGATTGATATCCGCTCGCGCGAGCAAGCTCGATCGTCTCGAGCGTTTCAGTGACGGTCCCGATCTGATTCAGCTTTACGAGAATTGCATTCCCGACGTCTTCCTTCACACCGCGCGCGAGCCGCTCTCCATTCGTAACGAAAATATCGTCACCGACGAGTTGCACACGATCGCCAATCGCTGCAGTGAGCCTGGCCCAACCCGCCCAGTCGTCTTCCGCTAATCCGTCTTCGATAGACACGATCGGGTACTGATCGAGCCACTTTGCGTAAAGCTCGATCATACCATCGGCGTTGTGATTGCCGGCGCCGCTCTTCTTGAATGTGTATGTCTTTCCCTTAAATAGCTCCGACGCCGCGCAATCGAGAGCAATTGCGATCTCAGTACCTGGTGCGTAACCAGCCGATTCAATTGCTTCGATCAGAAGCTTCAGCGCGTCTTCATCCGTTGCGAGATCAGGAGCGAATCCGCCTTCATCACCAACTCCAGTCGACAGCTTTCGTTTCACCAGAACTTTTTTCAACGCGTGAAAAACCTCGGTGCCCATTCGAAGTGCGTCATTGAAGGTTTCCGCTCCAATCGGAACGATCATGAACTCCTGAAAGTCCACAGTATTCGTCGCGTGTGCGCCGCCGTTCAAGACATTCATCATTGGAACGGGCAGAATTCTCGAGAGTGGACCACCGAGGTATCGGAACAACGGCATTCCTGCATCGGACGCTGCAGCTCGCGCGGTCGCCATCGACACTGCGAGAATCGCATTTGCGCCGAGCTTGCCTTTGTTTGGAGTACCGTCGAGCGCAATCATTGCGCGGTCGACAGCAACCTGGTCCTCAGCTAGCATACCATTTAGCGCGGGCGCAATACGTTCTTCGATACTTTCGACGGCGAGCTGGCATCCCTTTCCACCGAAGCGATCGGCATCCCCATCACGCAGCTCGAGCGCTTCGTGCTCTCCGGTAGAGGCCCCGCTGGGCACCGCAGCGCGGCCCGCTGCGCCACTCGACAGCGTGACGTCCGCCTCAACAGTTGGATTCCCGCGGCTATCGAGAATCTCTCGTGCTACGATATCAATAATTGTCGACATGATTTCTTTAAGTGAGTGCGATGCTAATCGGAATCGGCCAGCTCTGGTTGTCTCGCGCGTGTTGGCTCGCTTTCAATTCCGTAAATCGACGCGAGCGCATCGACGATCTGCGAGCGAATTTTCTCCGCGAGCTCTTCCCTTTCGGCATAATCGAGCCCAGCCGTCGGCACCGGCTCGAGCAAATGTATATCGAACTGACCCGGCCGCACTAACCATCCGCCTTTGGGAAAAACCTCGTGCGTGCCGTGAAGCAGGACAGGAACGATCGGGACGCCCGCCGCGATCGCGAGGACAAATGGTCCTTTCTTGAATGGGCGAATGGCGTAGCTGTCACCCCGCGTCCCCTCCGGAAAAACGACGACGGAGTTCCCCGCGCGAATCCTCTCGGCAGCGACTTTATACGCTTCGAAAGCAGCTTTGCGATTGTGCCGCTCGATCGGCACCATTCCGATTGCTTTGATTGCCGGTCCGAATACCGGCACCTTAAACAGCTCGGCTTTTGCGACGAACTTGTACCGCGGGAACGCCCCGGCGAGCGCGGGAATGTCGAACCAGCTCAGATGGTTCGATAAATAAAGCCTCGGCTCACCGCCTGACATTCGCTCCGGGTTGTGTACGACGGTCTTTACACCTGCCGCCCAGAGAATCACCCGCGACCATACGCGCGGAGTGTGGTCGAATATTCCGCCGGCTCGATCCTCGACTCCGATCAGGCGGGCACCCATTGCTCCGATACCGCCGACAGTGGTGGCAACGACGGCGACTAACGCAACGAAAATCGTTCTGAGAATTGCGATGACGATCACGTGAAATGAACGTAGCCAGCCGGAGGTTTGACCTCTACACCATTTTCGAACGTGACTACACCCCGATTGCCGTCATCGACTTTTCCAATCTCGGTGAGAGGCACACCGAATTCCGCTTCAAACACTTTTGTATCGAGTGCATTCGATGCGGTAATCGCAAGCTCGTATTCTTCGCCGCTAGCCGCGGCGTCGCGCGATGAAACACTGGCCATTACGGGCACGCGATCGAGGTCGAGTACAATCCCATGGCCACTGGCAACCGCGATGTTTTCGAGATCGGCGACCAGACCATCAGAGACGTCGGTGCCTGCAGTCGCCCCGTGGGCGGCAAGCCATTGCGCCTCACGTATCCGTGGAATTGGATGGGCGAAGCGCTGTCTCTCATCCCGCGACGGTCGCCGCCCGTTGGTTAACGCGGCCACAGCCGCGCCTGGTCCACCGAGTCTGCCGGTGACATACACGCGGTCACCGACCCGTGCGCCAGATCTTGTGAGCGTCCGTTCAGCTGTCCCGATCACTGTAACGACGATTGCGAGATCCCGGCCCTCCGATAAATCGCCACCAACAATCCGCGCGCCGGATTGCTCTGCTGCTTCGCCAATTCCATCAGCAATCGCGTCTACGTCTGCTTTCCAACTTTCAGGAATCGTGAGCGCGAGCAGAATCGCGAGCGGCGATGCAGCCATTGCGGCGAGATCACTTAGCGCAGCCGCAGTAGCGCGATATCCGATCTCGCGCGGCTCGAGCCAATCTCTGCGAAAATGCACATTCTCGACTGATGCATCGGTGCTTATCACCGTCTTGCCACCATCGAGGCCGAACAAAACAACACCATCGTCTCCTATTCCATCCGCTCGATCGCGCCAACGCGCGAGCAATCTGCGCACGAGATCGAATTCCGTACCTGGTCGAAGGTCGGTATTCACGGCACAGGGGGTAAACAGGTCATCATGTCATCGGGTAAGTCCGCGCTGCCTTCATTCCATGCGTCCGACATAGCAAGTAAAACGTCGTCGAGCGTCGTGCCGCGCACAGGACCACACAGCTCCGCGGCGCGACCATGAATGAACGCTCCGACAGCGGCAATCTCGGCAACGGGAATTACAGGACTGGGGCCACTGCGTGCCAGCTGTGCGAGAAGAGTTCCGACGATTCCTGTCAAAACATCTCCGCTTCCACCAGTCGCAAGAGAAGCTGTACCCGCAGCACTAACGAAACGCTCGCCGCCCGGACAAAAGATCACCGTCGGTGATCCCTTGAGAAGGACAGCCGCACCGGAGTTGCTTGCGAACTCGGCTCCGACCTCGAA
>DATLDN010000015.1:0-3109 GCA_035525855.1 Gemmatimonadaceae bacterium | reverse complement strand
CTCTACCAGTTGTCCGAAAGTTTAAGGCGCTCGGTTGATTTCTCGCCCCGGTCGGGTTCGGGTGATACTGACCGTAGGGCGGTTGTTAGAGAGCCCAATGACAGTTTTGCATTCACGAGCTTCAATCCGCGGAGCTCAGTTCGGGGTAGTCATGCAAAACTGCCATAAAGCTCACTAACAACCGCCCTACGCTCAGCATCACCACACCCTCCCTCAACGCATCAGTAGGTTCCCCATTTTTTATACGACGATCGCGCGCTTCGCGCGCGGCGCTATTCGCACGTTGATTAAAGAAGGGCAGTCCCTTCTGAAAGAATGTCTTTCGCACTGATTTCATTCGGCGTATTGCGGGCGATTATTCGCCAGGGTGCTGCGCCTTGGGGAAAGGTTCGATGCGGCTCGCCGGGAGCGAACACACCAATAGTGGGAACACTCAGCGCGGATGCAATGTGCATCGGTCCCGAATCATGACCGATGAAAAGGCGCGCATGCGAGAGCGCTACCGCGACAACTGTAAGCGATCCGCTGGATATCGCGTCCGAATAAATCCACTGCGATTGGACACCAGGACGTCTGCGTAATCGGTCCAATTCCGGTGTGGTTCCGATCCAGAGAATTCGGTGTGAGCTGAGTCCATCGGCAACACGAATCCATTCGTCGAGAGATACGCAGCGCTTTTCACTTCCGGCGAAGGGATGCAGCGCGATGAATCGATCATCGCCAAGCACTTGGCGAACAATCTTCTGTTCTTCGGCGAGATGCGATGCATCTAGCCTATAGACCAGATTCGATTTCTGAATGCCAAGTGGCTCGAGAAGCCGTGCAACCTCTTCCAGCACAGGCTTCGTTCGGTCTTCAGCCGGCAAGACGTCCGTAAGCCACCGCTCATTGCGTCGGCGAGCAAGGCCGATCCGCTGAGGAATACCAACGGACGCAACAGCAGCCGCAGCTCGCCACGGCGCAGAAAAAATAATTGCGCGATCGAATTGCGCTCGCCTCACCAGAGCGCGGGTCGACAAGAATCGGCGGATCGAGCCCTTCGACCCACCGGGTGAACGATCCCAGAACGGATCGGAAGCGTACACTCGAGTGACGTTCGGTAACAGCGGCCCGAGGCCCGATGCATACGCCTTGCACCACACACCGATTCGGGCCGCAGGGAATCGATCTCTCAACGGATCGAGAAGCGCAGACGCAAAAACGAGGTCGCCAAGATTATCGAGACTGACCACGAGGATGCTATCGCCCTTTTCCGGTTGCCCCCCTTGGAAAGCCATCTTAGCTTGCCTTCTGGTTGTATTTCCGTCGAGCATCGCCACTCGGACCTCTAAGAGAACCGCCCGTTGCGACGCCCAACTTAGCCCCACCGGCACCGAGCGACGAGACCATGCGTGCAAACGCAGTTGTCAAAACAAGGCGAGCTGACTTAGAGGGGCCTTCGCACCTGCAACAGCAGTCGGCGCACGCAGGCACGTCACATCTGCCGACTACAATTCTGCACATCGACACCGAGCGCGGTTGGCGCGGCGGAGAGCGACAGGTCCTGTGGCTCGTGAAGTGTCTGATCAAAACTGGAAACAACTGCATCATAGCCGCGCGCCCGGGCAGTCCTCTGGCGTTACGCGCGAGGGAGCTCGGCCTACGCGTGATACCGTGCTCGCCTTTCTCCGAGCTCGATCCATTCGCCGCGGCAAAGTTGCGGAAATTCATCAAGCGTGAAGGAGTGCAAATCGTTCATGCACACACCGCGCATGCAGCTGCAATTGCGATGATGTGCGCCGGCAAAGCGCAAACCGTTATTACAAGACGCGTCGACTTCCGCGTTGGCCGCGGGTGGTTTTCACAACGTAAGTACCGCCACGCAGCGGCAGTGATTGCAATTTCCGACGCCGTATCAAAGGTGCTCATCGAGAGCGGTGTGGACGCGGACAAGATCGAAATAATTCCTAGCGGAATTGATTTGCGCCGACCTGTTCCACGTGCAGATCGCCGAGTGCTGCAGCTGCTCGGTATTCCTGAAACGGCTCCGCTTGTGGTGATGGTCGCAATGCTCGTCCCTCATAAAGATCCGCTGACATTCATTCGAGCAATGAAGGATGTCTGCGCAGAAGTGCCGGATGCGCATGCTTTGATTGTCGGCGAAGGGCCAATGCGCGGCGACGTAGAGCAGCTGATCTCGGAGCTCGGTCTGGACGCGCAGGTTCATCTCGCGGGATTTCGCTCAGATGCAGAATCGATTCTAGCCGCAGCAGATGTTGCAGCACTCAGCTCCCGCGAAGAAGGTCTTGGGAGTGTGCTCATCGATGCGCTGTGGATGGAGAAGCCAATCGCGGCAACACGCGCTGGTGGAATTCCGGAAATCGTCCAGCACGGCAGTTCCGGTCTACTCGCGCCGGTTGGCAATGACTCAGCGCTGGGCGCGGCAATTTCGCGACTGCTCACCGACGGCGCGCTTCGCACTCGAATTGCCGCGGCCGGTCGCGCGCGCGCAGAAATGTTTTCTGTCGATGAAACTGCTGCTCGAACCGCCCGCGTTTACGATCGCGTTCTGGAAGAGGCTCGCCAGCGAGCTACTTCAGAAAACGCTCGGCGAGCTGGACCAGGCGCTCGTCGCCTTCCTTCGTGGCGCGAACGAGGATTTGCTGAACGTAAGGCTTGAGTCGCTCTTCGCCCCAGTAATAACCGGTCGCCATTTCGGCACTTCCAGTTTGTCCATCACGAGCGGCTTCGAGCATCGCCTCCGCAGCCGCTTCATCATATGCCGGATCGTCACGATCGGGTAATGAGAATCGCCGTGAGGGATCACCCCATTGATCGGATTGGTCTCCGACAAATGCTCGCGACATTACATCCCCTTTATGGAGTGCGCGCGATACGGCGCCTCGAGCGCAGTGATGTGATCTGGTGTCAATTTTAGATCCAAGGATTCAACAGCAGTCTCGAGGTGGTCGATTTTTGTTGCGCCAAGGATTGGCGCCGCCACCGCAGGTCGTGACAAGAGCCACGCTAGTGCTACCTGTGCCGGTGGCGCTCCGAGCTCGGAAGCAATTTTTCGGTTAGCGTCGATCACTTCGGTATCACTCGGCGTGTCATAGAGATCGACAGCGTA
>DATLDN010000337.1:0-11566 GCA_035525855.1 Gemmatimonadaceae bacterium | reverse complement strand
GAGTCGATATGATGAAGCTTCGCGATGAACTCCTGCCCTTCCTTCTCCAGCAGCGCCTGAATCGTCCAGTACTCGACCGCCTTGAACGCCTTGATCTCGCGCTCGCGCTCGACGATGAGGCGCAACGCGACGGTCTGAACGCGACCTGCTGAGATTCCCTTCTTTACAGTCTTCCAGAGAACCGGGCTCGCTTTGTACCCGACGAGTCGATCGAGAACGCGGCGCGCCTGTTGTGCATCGACCTTTCGCTCGTCGATCTCGCCCGCTTTCTCAATTGCACTATGAACCGCGTCGCGCGTGATCTCGTGAAAGAGAACCCGCTTGATTGGCGCGCCGTTCTTTCGCCGGATTTGTCCTGCAACGTGCCACGCGATCGCCTCGCCTTCGCGGTCAGGATCGGTCGCAAGAAGAATCTCGCGCGAATCTTTCGCAACGCTTTTCAGCTCGGCGAGAGTTTTTTCCTTTCCGGGAATCGTGACGTATTCGGGCTCGAAACCGTTTTCGATGTCGATGCCGATTTTCTTTTCAGGAAGATCACGGACGTGACCTATCGTCGCGCGAACGCGATAACCGCGACCAAGATATTTGCCGATGGTCTTTGCCTTCGCCGGAGATTCGACCACGACGAGGGTGGACGTTCCCCCTTCAGACGGAGCATCGTCGTAAACGATCTCCGGCTTTCGCGAGCGCGGTTTGGCTGCGGTTTTCTTTTTAGTCGTCGCCTTGCGGGCGGCTTTCCTGACGGTGGCCATAGGTGCGCCTAATGAACCGCCTGGTTGTCACCGGGGCCGCCGTTGTCTTCCAGACCAGACCCCTCGAGCATGCCCCGGAGGTCTTCGAGCGCAATGCGGCCGTCGACCTGCATCAGCGCGCGCTCGATGATGTGCTCGAGCTCGACAGGGTTTACAGCACCCGATCCGCTGAGGGAAAGCAGGTGCCCCCATGCCTCGGGCGTGAATCTGCCCCTTTCGTGTGGGCCCATCACTCTAAACGTCATTGGAAGCGCCAAACGGTCGTCCATTCGGTTAACCTATGCCTGCAGTTTGAGTACAGCAACAAAGTATTAAGCTTTCTCATTCAGTGACTGAGCGTAATCGCGCAGTTTAGCGATAACCTCAGATTTGACAATAACTTCCGTGTCAATGGTGAGGTCCGCGGTTTCGTATAAAGGATGCCTAAACTCGTACAGCGACATCATCTTTGTGATCCCATCCGTCCCCTCAAAGAGGGGCCTGCGCGCCCTTCCACCGGCCATTCTTGCCAAAACCGTGCTAGGTGCCGCTCTAAGGTATATCATACGTCCGGTCGGACGCAAAAGTTCAGTGCAAATGGGGTTCGTCACCCAGCCTCCGCCCGTGGACATGATCGAGTTCCGGGTTGTGGCGAGCTCCCGAGTCAGCGACTCCTCGAGACTCCGGAAGTAACCCTCGCCTTTCGTCGCGAAGATCTCCGTCACGGTCGCGTGCTCGCGATGCTCGATCTCAGTATCGAAATCGATGAACGGACGATGAAGCTCTTTTGCGACCGCCCGACCGATTGTGGTTTTTCCAACGCCTGGCAAACCAACGAGGATCAGGTTCACCCTTTGGCTATCCACCGGCACTACTGACTACTGACTAACTGCACTTCTGTCAGCAGTCAGTAGTTGCGTTACGTACCCGTCGAAGTTGCGGCGCATCTCATTCAATGAATCGCCGCCGAATTTTTCGATCATCGCCTGAGCGATGATGTAAGCCAGCATTGCTTCTGCAATAACTCCCATTGCGGGTACGGCAGTGACATCGCTTCGCTCCGCAACAGCCGCCGCAGCTTCTCCCGTTTTCATTTCGACTGTCGCGAGCGGCTTCATTAAAGTGCTAATCGGTTTCATTGCAACGCGCACGACAAGCGGTTCACCAGTTGTCATTCCGCCTTCGAGTCCACCAGCGCGATTAGTTCCGCGACGAAGATTTGCAGTGCGGCCTCTTTCACCGCCACCAAATATTTCGTCGTGGACCTGGGATCCCGGTTTGCGCGCTGCATCGAAACCGATTCCAATTCCGACTCCCTTCACTGCCGGGATCGACATCATCGCCGCGCCAATGCGACCGTCGAGCTTGCGATCCCATGATACGTGTGATCCAAGACCGATCGGTAAGCCGGTGCAAACAACTTCGCAAACGCCGCCGAGTGTGTCGCCGGCTTTCTTTGCTTCATCGATTCGTGCGATGATTGCGGCTTCTGCACCGCTGTCAAGCGTCCGCACCTGCGATGCGTCACTGACCGCGTTGATGTCAGGTGGCAGCTCGTCCGGAAGCAGCGCGATAATTCCGCCGAGCTCCACGATGTGACTGCCGATTGAAATTCCAAATTCGGAAAGGAGCTTGCGGCAGATTGCACCGGCTGCGACACGCGCCGTCGTTTCGCGCGCGCTTGCACGCTCGAGAATATCGCGCGCATCGGAGCGATCGTACTTGAGCATTCCCGCTAAATCAGCGTGACCGGGACGCGGACGGGTAACCGCGCGCTTACGCCCCGCTTCGTCCGAATCATTCGGCGCGGGATTCATTATCTCGCTCCAGTTCTTCCAGTCGCGATTGTTGATCATCATCGCGATTGGAGATCCGATCGTGAAACCTGCGCGAACGCCCGAAAGAAATTCGACTGAATCACTTTCGATTTGCATTCGTCGGCCTCGCCCGTAGCCCTGCTGTCGGCGGGCGAGATCGGTATTTACATCTGCGGCGAGTAATGGCAATCCTGCGGGAGCTCCCTCGAGAATCGAGATCAGCGCCTGTCCATGAGATTCACCGGCCGTCGTGAAGCGGAGCATGTCGCAAACCTAACGATGTTCTTCAGACGCTGAAATGCGTAAGAGCTTGCACCGAACGTAGGAAAAGCAAAAGCCCGGCTGGTGAGGCCGGGCTTCGCTCCCGTCAAAACTCGCTGATGGCTGATGGCTCTTACAGACAGCTCGTTACAAAATTGTTCGGCAACGTTACGATCACCACACCACTCTGTGTCGCACCGACAAGAACAAGCTGACCTGTCGACGGACGAAGCGCGGCTTTGATCGGCCCGATGATCGGATCGCGAATCGGAACGCTGGTCACTCTCTTGTAGCAGTAGCTGTCGAAGATCTCGATTTCCGGCTCCGCCGATGCAGCGAAGACAAGCCTGCTCGCCAACGGGAATGAGTTCGGCCCGTTGTTGTTCGGATGGAAGTCGAGACCAGCATTGCTCGCCGTCGTCCCAAGTATTCCCTGAAGACGAAGAGCTGGATTCAACAGATAGGTCGAGTCGGCACGAATTCCCGCGAGTGATCCGTCGAAATTCATCGCGACACCCTGAACTCTTGCAAAGCTGTTCGCCACGAAGTCAGTGACATCAGCCGACTGTGAAATACCAAGGTCGATTACCGGAGTAGGCAATGTGATGATCGCGGTGTTGTCTGCCACACCGACACCCGTTGGCGACAGTCCTTTGGATGCATCGAACGTCATCGCACGCGTACCGTTAACCAATCCGCCTTCGCCATAGGCTGCGCGACGGAAATTCCCGGAATTGCGAACGAACGTGGTGTCTCGGAACGCGAGCTCTTCGCGCTTGACGACAATCGAATAGCTGTAAGTCTTTGTCCCAACGGTCACGAACTGCCTGTACGGTACCAGCACGGTCTCTGCGCCGGTATTCGCGTCGTATCTGATTACCTCGAGAGTATCAGAACGATCGGCGTCCTGTCCGACTGCCTGCTCGAAGTAGAAATGGGACTTCCCCTTCGACACGTTTTCCCATCGCAGAGTCCCGTTCTTCTTGCTGAAAGGCTCGCTCTGCCCTGGTGTTGGCGTGGTCGAGTAGGTGATTACGACATCGCCGCAATCAGAGCCCGTTCCCGTGCACGTGCTGCCGATGAACTGCGGTCGATCGCTGAAGTCGTATTTAGTCCGTTGCTGTAATGTGAAACCAGCGGCGTTCTTCGTCGATGTGATTGTGAACGCCACGATGTTCGGCAATGCATAGCGGAATACTTCGCGGCCGCTTCCACCACCATTCAGGTTCACGTAGCTGACATCGGTTCCACCTGAGTTTGCGACGAGAAGCGTGTCGCCCATCGTGCCGTTATGATCACGTGGCCACGCGGAGATTCCCCACGGACGCGATCCGACAAGAATCGGAGCCTTGAACGAAGAGTCGGTAAGACTGAACACCTCGAGCTGATTGCGCTCGATGTTGGTGAAGTAGAGACGGTCGGTGCGCGGATGATAGAGAGCATCCGCAACAGTCCCACCGAGGGGAAGAGAGCGAGTTGACCCCGCAACGATTGTTACAGTGTCTACACGGTCAGCTCCACCTGCCAGCTTCGCATACGCGCGCGTACCATTCGAATTGCGTGCGAATGCCTGGATGAAGACCTTCGTCGGGAATTCGGTATACGGGAGCTTCAATATGAATGTCTTGAGCTGCGAAGTAATGTTTCCATTCGAATTGACGGAGTCACGAGCATCGATTGCACCGCCAACTACGCGGCGAATCTCGTAGCCAAGGGTGGTGATGCCCGTCTGATCCGTCGCTTCTACATGTATGGTGTCGCCAACTTCCATTCGCGTTGAATGTCCGAAGGTCACTACCGGTGTTGAGTTGATCGCTGAGAGCGGCTGCACATTGAGCGTCAGTGCCGGCCCAAGTGTGCGCTGACCGAGCGAATCAATTACGAACGGCACAACCTGAACAGCACCAGTAGGTGCATTTGCAGGTATTGCAACCGTATCGAGAACAGAGACCGAATCCGCCAGCGGGCTGGAATAAACCACGGAGTCAACGAGTACCACTGCCCCGGTCGAGCGGAAGCCGACCGATCGAACCTTGACGGCTGATCGCGCCTTGATGGAAACGATAACGGATTTTCCAACTACCGCGGCCGTTCCGTTTGCGGGACTGATGAAGTGAACATCGGCAGGTGGAACATTGCCGACGGTAAGCTTCAGTGTATCGACCGCCGATTTGTTGAGCGCGCCGTCGAATGCAGTCGCAGTAACCGTTACCGGCGTTCCACGCGGGATGCTGCGCGGCACGGACACAGTGAAGGGAATGGATGCGTCAGTGTGCGCACTCGTGAACGTCGTGTCGAAAGCGTAAGTCAATCCGCCCGACACGGACACGGTGATTGTCTTGAGACCAAGATTGTCCTTCGCGTCGACCTGGAAAGCGATCGTACTGTCGACGCTGCTGCTCATCGGGGACAGGTTTACAGTCGGCGGAATTTTGTCGCCGATAGTATTCGTCGGCGTCGTTCCATCCGAGCTGCATGCTCCCACGGCGAGAACCACGGCTGCGACTACTGCTGCAGTCCGGGCGTAGCGTGTCATGATTGAATTCAGCATTGGCGCCTGTTACCTGGTGCCGGCTGGTGCGCGCGCAAGCGTGCGATCGCCGTCGTCGATGATGTGCGGCGTCACGAGGATCAGAAGATCACGCTTCTGCTCGGACGTGCGGGTAACTCCAAACAAGCGGCCGATAATCGGAAGGTCGACAAGAAGCGGGATACCTGACTTCGAGCTCGTCACCTGCGTCACGGTCAAACCACCGATAACTGCTGTCTCACCATCGCCGACGAGCAGCTGGTTGTCAGCGCGCTGCTTGCCGAAGATGAATCCAACGTCCGACGACGCGAGCTGCGCATCGGAGTTTTCAGCATGCAGCTTGAGAAGGATCTGTCTGTTGTTCGTGATGTGCGGGGTAACACTCAGGATGATGCCGACTTCCTTAAGCTGGACCGTCGCGCGCGGAACTGTGTTCGCTGCCTGACCTGGCTGCTGTCCCTGCGTGCTGAGATCGAGAACGCGGATTGGAATTTCCTGTCCAACCAGAATCTCCGCCTTTCTATTGTCGAGCGTCACGATGCTCGGCTCTGCCTGCAGGTCTGCAAGCCGAACTTCCTGAAGTGCGTCGAGGAAGCTAGTGAGCTGGAATTTCCCGAGCGCAGCAGAGAATACGAGCTTGAGCGCGGGATTCACTACGCGTGCATTTGCGTTTGCGATTGCTGAAAGCGCATTGCCGCCCAGCAGAACGCGGTCACCGTTGATTGGCGAGCCGCCGCCAAGTGCGTCGGGTACTCCGTCGCCATTCGTGTCGACCGGCTTCATCGTTGCCGGATCAGTTCGCTGAATGAGCTGGCTGAAGAACTGATCGTTACCCGTTCCGAGATCGTATGAAAGGCCGAGCTCTTCGATGTCGGTGCGGTTTACGAAAACAATCTTCGCCTTGATTGCGACCTGCGGTGTGCGCACATCGAGATTCTTCACATAGGCGAGAAGATCCGGCATACGTGACGGTGTTTCAGTAATGAGCAGGGTGTTCGTTGCTGTGTCGGCGGCAACTGCACCGCGTGAATAGCAGCTGGTCTGCGCATTCTGCCCTGACTGTGGAACGCCACCCTGCGTGCAATCCTTTGCGAGCAGATTGGTAAGCGTCGAGACGAGTGATCCGGCATTGGCGTAGTTGACCGCTACGAGCTGCGTTATAACCGGCTCGGTTGATTGCTTCGCCGCGATATTCTTGTAGCTGTCTACTGTAATGATTCCGGTAAGTGCGTCTTCGGCTGCTGCGAGACCCTGTCCCTGCAGGATTGCGCGCAATGCAACGTCCCACGGCTGATTCTTGATTTCCGCCGTCACGGTACCTGCTACGTCTTTGCCCACAACGATCGTGCGTCCGGAGAATCCGGCAAACGCGGCGATTACGTCGCGAATGTCGGCGTCCTGATATGTCACTGTGATTCGGGGTTGCTCTGACAGAGCCGTGGGCGAGCTCAGCTTGAACTGATTGCTCGGCGGATTGGCCTGACCCGAAGGTGTGTTGGAAGTGATGTTCGCGTCTGGTGTTGTAGATACTGTGTTTATTGGAGCAGGATCAGCAACCGCTACCTGGCGTTCGGGAGCCGGCGCCGGAGCTGCTTGAGCTGGGGCGGCGTTGTTCTGCACAACCGCGCGGGCGGCAGAAGGAGATGAATGCCAGGCATCGAACGAAACAGCCCCGCCCGAAACGTCGACATGAACTTCACCACCGGAGCGTGACACTTCATATGGATGCGCTGCATCCATTTCGATGACTACTCGCACAACACCCGGCTTGAACTGGGCTGCGCGAATGTTCGTTACGCCGCCACGAACCTGGCGATCGTAGCGCGGAGCCATATCGAGCTGGGCTCCCTTTAGATCAACGACAATCCGATAGGGGGACTCGAGCGTGAAGTCATCAACGTCGACAGATTCGTCGACCCCAATCACAACCTGCGCGCGTCCTGATGCGGGAACCACACTGACCGTCCGAACGCTGGTTGTGTTCGGAGCGACTAGTGCGAATGCCGCGGCGATGGCGAAGAACTGCTTCATTGCGTCCTCACTTTAGTTGAATCATTCATCGCCAGCGTCTCCTGGCGGCTAAAGCCGAATTCCTCGATCCCGAAGAGAACAGACCTTTCTCCGATCGAGGCGACCCGCATTCGGCCAAGCTCCTGGCCGACCTTCACTCGGTACTGGAGCTTGGACGTGACATCACGCAAAACGGCAACGGAATTTCTTCCCGAAGGATCGTATGCGACCGCGACGAGCTTGAGATCCTGATAGAGCGGACGAAGCTCCTCGGTGTTCATCAGCGACACGAACGGATCGCGGCGCCCCGTGCCGAGGTAGCTATAGGTTTCGCGTGTTACGAGCTGCTTGCCTGAATCGGCGGGATTTGCAACCGGAGCGGGCGCGTTTGCGGGAGCTTTTGCGGATTCCGCCGCAGCAACGCGAACGGGACCTCGATGTGCCGGAGTCTGCGCGCTGGCTACATAAGCAAGAGCGGCGAAGGCGGCACCAACAACGGCGAATGCGATGACAATGCTTTTGTTAACTGTCATTTCTTTTTCTCCTCGTCGGCCGTCGGATCCACCGGATCGGCGGGCGCGTGGGCGATGTAGGTCTGTATCTGGAAATCAGAATCGAGAAGTGACTGATCCTTTTTCTGAATTCGAATTTTTTTCTGGTCTTGCGGGCTCAGTGGTTTGAGCGTCAGCCCGACAGGTGCGATGATCCTGTTGAGCGATCCAACATTCGTGAGAAACGCAGCGATCGCGTGATAGCCGCCGGTGACCGACAGCTTGTAGCGATACGTGTCGAACTGGTCGCCGACGAGAACCGGCATCGGCTCGACGGTCGACAGATCCAAACCGACTCTGCGGGCGGCTGTCGAAACGTTCTCGAGGAGCGCCGGCACTTCGTTAGTCGTCGGAACGATCTGGCGCAGTGCTGCGAGCTCAGAGGCGAACTGTTCAGCTTCCATTCGAAGCTTCTGCAGACTGCCATTAGCAATTGCAGCGCGGGCCTGCCCGTTCTGCTTGTCGAGCGCTTCGACATGCTGCTGCACTGCGGCGAGATCTTCGTTCTTCGGCAGATACAGGAAGTATCCGTATGCGCCGGCGAGAGCGAAGCTCAGCACTGAGGCAGCGACCATCATCTGATCGCGCTTCGAGAGATTGGCGCCGATTGCCATGTTAGTTGCCTCCCACGGCTAGCGACACCGATTTCACGAGGAATGGCGGTGGCGACTGTGATTCGGCCTCGAGCTGGAACTCGGTTACATCCTTTCCGTCTGAGTTCACCATGTCTGACCGGGTGAGCTGGACATTCTGAATGAACGGAGATGCTTCGAGAGTTTTCATGAATAGCGTCAATGCCTGGATGTCGACCGTGTGCCCGACGATGCGGAACCTCGTCGAGCGTGATGCGATCGCGAGAACCGAATCCGCGTGAGCCTTTCGTGTCTTGGCATCCAGCGGCTTCTTTTCCGCGGGCTTGCCGGCTGCGGCCACCGCTGCTTTCGCAGCCGCCGCACTGTCGAGTCCAACCGAGCTCGGCGGCGAGCTTGTCTGCGTCACCGATGTGAGCCATGTGTAAGGCGGCAGCGCGTTGCTGATCTCGTCGAGCAAATGCGGCCAGAGATACCGGCTCGCATCGATCGACTTGATGATCGCAACCTGCTGATACAGTGAATCGCGCGCAGCTTCGGCTTTAGCCTTCGCTGCGAGAACAACCTTGAAGCGCGTGGAATCTTCGACAGCGCGGCGCTCGCGCTCCTCGAGAGTCTTTTGCTTCGCGCCCTGGCTCATGAACAGCAACGCGACGGTTGCAACGGTTAGACTGACCGAAGCAACTGCACCGATGAGGAATTTGTCCTTTATTCCTGCCGTGGCGCCCGAGACGAGCGCGCCAAAATTCAGCGCGCTGCCGCCTTCAGATTTGCCGCCGGCGCCGGGAAGAAGATTGACCTTGATCATGGCGATCTACTGACGAAGGGCGAGGCCGATGGGGAGCATCAGAAGTGGTGCTACCTCGTCGGTTGAAAGACTGTCGAGCGCACCGTCGCGGATGTTGAGGCGTGCGAGCGGATTCGCGTGCTGAACGGGGACACCGAGCCGCGTGCCAAGCATGTCGGCGAGTCCGGGTGTGCGTGATCCGCCACCGCAGAGATAGACAGCGCGCACTTGTGCGACTGTCTTCGAGGTCGACAAGAACGCAGCACCGCGCTCGATTCCGACTGCGATTTCATCGCTGCGCACCTGAAGAACAGAATCCAGGTTCGCCGAGCGATCAAATCCGCGAATCAGTTGATCTGCATCCTTTGCAGGAATGCCGTGTTGTCGCTGGAGATCTTCGCTGAAGCGGCGCGTACCAAGTGGCAGCTCGCGAGTGATGAGCGGAACACCGCCGTCCATGATGTTCACGTTCGTGACTTCATGTCCGACGTTGACCAAGGCGACCAGCCCCAGCATCGCTTCCGGATAATTCACTTCGAAAGCGTTATGCAGTGCGAACGCATCGACATCCACGACACTCGGCGTTACGCCGGCTTCGGCGAGAATTCTCAGCTTCGAGTCGATGAGGTCTCTCTTGGCTGCAACGAGTAAGACGTTCATCTGATCTGACGTCTTGTCGCCATCGAGAATCTGAAAATCGAGCTCGACCGATTCGACGTCAGGAACGTGCTGCTCGGCTTCCCAGCGCATGAGCTCACGCGCCTGCTTTTCCTTGACGCGCTCTGTCTGGATTTTCTTGATGATGACGTCGCGACCGCCCACGGCGGTAATGACGTGTTTGGAGTGCGTACCGGCGGCGTCGAGGCATGCACGGATCGCGTCGGCAACGATGCCGGGATCCATGACCTCGCCTTCGACGATGGCGTCGGATGGGAGCCTGGTAATCGCGACCTTGACGAGCTCGGGCGCGGCTTTACCGTGATCGACTACTGCGACTTTGATCAGGCCAGACCCGATGTCGAGGCCGACCGATGTTTTCTTGCGGCTGAATAGCGGCATGTTTTCCTGGGTAGGAGACCGCGAAGGATTGCACCTGAACACGATTCATTGGGGGGCGAGGTAACAGTTTTATGCGTTTTTAGTACAACTCGCTCCACGCCTGGTCGGGAATGCGAACGGGAGGGTTACGCGCGCCGTTTCGCACAGTAGTAACGACAATTCCGACTCTTCTTCGAAGACGATTACCATCGGTAGTGGTAAGCCTTGCTTCAGCGACAATTGAATAGAGTGTGCTGTCGAGTCGTGTAATGAATACCGAGCTTTCGAGGGGAGAATCGCTCGTCGTCGCCGCTGTTACTGAAGAGCCAATTGCCATTGCGCTTCTATCCGCCGCGTTCCATGCGGATAGCGCTCGACCAGCTGCAAATTCTGCGTACGCGAAAGTCTGTTGATCGCGTAGCTCAGCGCGACTCACCGCAAAGTCTTCACCGCCTGCGACGAATGCGCCGGTGATGAGAAGTGCGATGATGACGAGCGCAACGAGCGTGGCAATCAGGACGAAGCCTTTTCTCGTGTAATACGTCGTCGCGAATTTCACCGCAGTCGATTTCTAGGCGAAATGCTGATTATGACGGAATCGCGAAAACGCTGTGTTGCGTCACCTTTCATCGATGCAGCCCGCGACGTTGCGCCACGGACAACGACGTCCACTCGCGCCACTCTCGATGAAAGCGCTGCATCAGTTACTTCGGCTCCGCTCGCGTCGAAATAGCGAAAGCCAAGTCCAGCGGATCCGGATCTGGAGTAAGCCAGGTACGGACCGCTGACTGGCTGGATTGTTGTGCACGCGGATTGACCGAGTGCATTGCATCGCCTGTAACCCAGGTACCATTCGCTGTCCGATGACCGGTAGAGACTGTAGCGCCCGCGGCGCGCGAACCTAATTGGCGCACCGCCGCGAATTGCTGTGTCGAGCGGAGTACCGACTGTGAGCGAGTAGCCGCTGCGATTTGAACCGGGACATGCTGATGCAACCGATCGCGTCGAGAACGCTGAAATGCGGTATTCGAGCCAATGTGCCGAATCGGGTTTGTTCGCCGGCGTGGCGTAAATCAGCGCGAGATCTCCGGTGTCAGGAGTCGCAAGAAAGGATGTAAGCGTTGTTTGACTGGAGAGATCTGTTGGTGGAAGAAGCAGCGTTTTGCCTGAAGGCGGAGCGCATGCGGCGGAGGTTCCTACCGTCGCGAACATTTCTACAGCGGTGTCTGTCATGAGCGGAAAGCCATACCG
>DATLDN010000336.1:0-3090 GCA_035525855.1 Gemmatimonadaceae bacterium | reverse complement strand
GCATTGCTGGAGATGTGACACGCCTCTCCTGTTCTACGCGCGCGGATCGTGGTTCATCAAAACCACTGCGTTTCGCGACGCGATGCTTACCCGCAACTCTCGTGTCGACTGGCATTCGCCTGAAATGGGAACTGGCAGGTTCGGAGAATGGCTGGAGAACAATATCGATTGGGCAATCTCGCGCGATCGATATTGGGGAACACCGTTACCGCTTTGGATCTGCGACACAAACGACGCGCACGTCGATGCAATCGGCAGCTATGTACAGCTATCCGAAAAAATCGGCGCGGCGCTCGGGGATGATTTCGATCCGCACAAGCCGTTCATCGACCGCCACACATGGAAATGCAGCCAGTGTGACGGCACAATGCAGCGCGTTCCGCAGGTAATCGACACCTGGTTCGACTCCGGCTCGATGCCATTTGCACAGTGGCATTTCCCGTTCGAGAACCGAAACGAATTTGAAGCGCATTATCCTGCGGACTTCATCGCCGAGGGAGTCGATCAAACTCGCGGGTGGTTTTATTCACTGCTTGCAATCGCCACGGGACTTGGTGATGCATTGCCGAGGAACACGCTTGCGCATCAAACAACAATTCAGGATGCAGTAGACACGGCGCCGTTCCGCTCGGTTGTAGTCAACGAGCTCGTTCTCGACGCTGACGGCTTCAAGATGTCCAAGACACGGGGCAATACGGTTGATCCCAATGTGATTCTTCCGAAGTACGGAGCCGACGCGGTGCGGCTCTTTCTTGTCGCATCGAGCCAGGTGTGGATCCAACGTCGCTTCGACGAGAATGTTGTCCGTGACACTGCCGGTCGCTTCCTGCTCACATTCAAGAACGTCTACAGCGGAATCTTCGCTCTCTACGCGAATTTCGGATGGCAGCCATCGGACAAGGATCCGGCCGTTACGGATCGCCCCGAAATCGATCGCTGGATTCTTTCCAGGCTCGCTGCAGTCGAAGCTGACGCCGATGCAATGCTCGACCGCTACGACGCAACGCTCGCCGCGCGCGCGGTTATGGATTTCTTCGTCGATGATGTGTCGAACTGGTATGTGCGACTCAATCGTCACCGGTTCTACGATGTCGACAGCGATGACAATCGGGCTGCGTTCGCCACGCTATACGAAGTGCTGGTCGTCACATGCCGATTGCTCGCACCATTTGCTCCGTTCATCACGGATTGGGTGCATACCGAGCTCACAGGCGAATCGGTTCATCTGGCACAGTACTCTCGCAGCGATGGTGAAAGAGAAATCGCGCTCGAGCAGGAGATGGATCACGTGCGTGTGCTCGCCACCCTTGGTCGCGCGGCGCGCGAGGAGGCCGGAGTAAAGGTCCGTCAGCCGCTCTCGAGGATGGTATGCGTCGTGCCTAATAATGACGGGCGGTCGCACTCAGGAGGGGGTAGTGGTGTAGAACGTTTAATCCCTCTCCTGGCGGACGAGCTGAACGTTAAGGAAATCGGCTTTCTGTCATCAGCAGATGATCTTGTTTCGCTCGAGGCAAAACCGAATTTCCGTGCACTGGGAAAGAAATTCGGCAAGCAAACGCCGCTCGCTGCTGAAGCTGTTTCGAATCTGAAAAACGACGCGCTGCTCGCATTCGAGAAAGGTGGAGCGCTTTCAATCAAGGTAGGAGACGACGAGCGGCAGCTGGATGCAGAAGATCTTGTTGTGGTTCGGCGGGCATCCGGTGCTCTGGTCGTAAAGGAATCTGCCGGATATTTCGCGGCGATCGACCCGCAGGTTACGCCTGAGCTTCGGGCTGAAGGGTTAGCTCGCGAAATTGTAAGCAGGATTCAAAAAATGCGAAAAGAGACAGGCTTGGCGGTGAGCGATCGAATAGCTTTATGGATTGCGGGGCCGCCTGAAATCGAGGGCGCGATCCGCACTCATAGCGAGTGGATCGCTGACGAGGTGCTGGCGAAGGAGATTCACATTGGTACAGAGCTGGATCCAAATAACGCGACGCAGTCGGTGGACATCGATGGTCAACCGGTCAACGTCGCACTCAAGAGGGCGGTCTAGATGGCATCACCCATTGCAGTCAAGAAACAGAAGCCAATGAACAAGAAATCTTTGGATCACTTCGAGAAGCGCCTGCTGGATGAGCGCAAACGAGTTGTGAAGGAGCTCGGGCATTATGACGACCAATTCGGCTCGACACCCCAGGGAGCGGATGGCGATCTGAGTGCGTACTCCTTCCACATGGCCGATCAGGGAACTGACGCAATGGAGAGAGAGAAAGCGTTTCTATTTGCGAGCCAGGAGGGACGCTTTCTGTGGCATCTCGACGAGGCGCTCCGCCGCCTCTACCGTTCGCCCGAAACTTTCGGCAAGTGCCACAACTGCGGCCAGGACATAGCCTACGAAAGGCTCGACGCACTTCCGCACGCGCGGTATTGCATAGACTGCAAACAGCGTGAGGAAGATGCAAAGAGGCAGGGCTAACCCTCCGCTTTTCTGGGGCGTTCTGGTGGTGATCGTCGTCGCCGACATCATCACCAAAGCGCTCGCTGTGTACTCGCTCGTGCCGCAGAGAATGCCGCACGAAATTCTCGGACAGACTGTGCGAATGACGCTCGTCTACAATCCGGGCGCAGCGTTTGGTTTGCACCTCGGTGAGTATTCGCGGTGGATCTTCATGGCGCTCACCGCTGGCGCCTTGTTCATACTCGGCCGACTGTATCGTGCGACTCGCGATGGCGATCTGTTGCGAACGCTTGCAATCGCGCTCGTTTGTGGCGGAGCTGTCGGAAATCTCATTGATCGAGTTCGCTCCGCCGCTGGTGTTGTGGATTTTATCGACGTTGGAATCGGCGATATGCGCTGGCCGACATTCAACGTTGCTGACATGGCGGTGAGCATCGGCGCATTTCTCCTCGCGTGGGTACTGTGGGGAGACGAACACGCCGAGCAGAAAGCGAGCACTCCCGTCGATGGCGATGGGGGTGGCGATGTGTCGAGACTTCCCGCTTCACCGGCGACGCCCGCCAGCCCGGAAATCTGACCGAACAGAATCGGCAGGAATTTTTAGTCGAGGCGGACGAAAACGTTCGCCTCGATTTGCTTGTAGCCCAACA
>DATLDN010000335.1:0-39199 GCA_035525855.1 Gemmatimonadaceae bacterium | reverse complement strand
ACATCCAGGTCGGCCACTCGCGCTTCACCTTCTGTTGGCGCAAGCAACCCGATCAGCATTTTCATCGCTGTCGTTTTTCCGGCGCCGTTTGCGCCGAGGAAGCCGAAGACTTCGCCGGTTGCGATCTCAAATGAGATGTGGTCAACGGCGGTGAATGACCCAAACCGTCGCGTCAGGTCGCGTGCAACAACTGCCGGCGTCATAGAGACCGGTGTCGTCAAGAAGCCCGGGCCTGCGTTGCCATGAGCTCCATGAAGTTGTCTTCGATGCCGGCTTCCATCGCATCGACGGTCACGTCCTCGAATCCCCGATCTTTCAGAAAGTCCGAGAGCTCAGTGGAAATCTTGTCCGACGGGTACCCGGGACGATCGTCGGTAAAATGAATTTCGGCCCCGAAGGGATACACCGCATGCGCGTGTGGAGCGGCGCGCAAAGCAAGCAACATCTGGTATCGCTTGGCGCCAATGACGCGTAAAAGCGGCAGCGGATAATGGCGGCCGACATCAGACGGACGATCGATGTGCAGGATCTGTCCGTTTTGCATCAGCGCCACACGGTCGCAGCGCATTGCCTCATCCATATATGGAGTTGAAACGAGGATCGTAAGACCAGATGCTTTGAGCTTCGCGAGCTGATCCCAGAACTCGTGTCGCGATACCGCGTCGACTCCGGTTGTCGGCTCATCGAGAAACAACATCTCGGGGCGATGCACGAGTGCACACGAGAGAGCAAGCTTCTGTTTCATTCCGCCGGATAAATCGGCAGCCCTGCGCTCGCTGAATTCCTCGATCTGTTTGTAGATCGGAGCAATCAGCTCATATCCCTTCTCGATGGTCGTTCCAAAGACGGATGCGAAGAACGACAGATTCTCTCGGACAGTGAGATCGCCGTACAGCGAAAACCTTCCGGGCATGTATCCGATGCGCGATCTGACATCCCATAGGTCGCGCCCTACATCGAATCCAAGTACACTCGCGGTCCCGGAGTCGGGAACGATGAGCGTCGTCAGAATCCGAAATAGTGTGGACTTGCCTGCGCCGTCGGGCCCGACAAGACCAAACAGCTCGCCATGTTGAACATCGAACGAAACGTCGGTGAGCGCCTGTGTCTCGCCGAATTTCTTGCTCACGTTACTGACAACAACGTCCGGGTTGCTCACGTCCGCGCAGGCGCTGCTGGAATGTCCACATCACCAGGCATGCCGATCTTCAATACTCCGCGCTGATTCGGGACGAGCACTTTGATCGCGTAAACCAGATCGGCTCGCTCATCGCGCGTCTGCACGGGAGTCGGAGTGAACTCCGCTTTTGACGAGACCCAGCTCAACATCCCCGGCAGATCGATGAACTTTCCATCCCCGGCGTCCACGTGGACCTGTACCTGTTGTCCGACTCGCACTGAGTGCAGCTGAGTTTCGGACAGATACGCGCGCAGTGTCAGTGTATCGAGCCCTGCAATTCTATACAGCGGTTGTCCGGGCTGAACGATCTCGCCGGCACGAACAAAAGTCGCCAACACTGTCCCTGCTTTCGGATTGACGATTCTGCTGCGAGCGATGCGATCGCGTATCTGCGCAATCCGAGATTCACCGCCGGTAAGCTCACTCACGACAGTTTGCTGCTGCGCGCGGGCAGCCTGGATCTGTGCAACCAGTGTTTTGTAATCACGCTCAGCCTGGTCGAGCTGCTGCGCGGTTCCGGCATGTTGATCGACAAGGCGGCGTGCGCGCTCGTAAGACCTCCGCGCAATTGCAACCTGCACCTCGAGCACGTTGATCTGCCGTCCCGCTTCAGTCGCGCGCGCAGTAGTTGTCTGACGCTGCGCCTGAATCTGCTTTTCCTCGAGCGCGAGCTGCACCGTGTCGATTATTCCAACAACGGAGCCAAGAGGAAGTGTCACGCCTTCAGTGGGCGTGAATGACAGCAGCTGCCCGTTCGCTTCCGAGGAAACGACGACCTCGTTCGCCTCGAATGTTCCAAATGCATCCGGCTCGCGCTTGTTTTTGCACGACGAAGCAACGAGTAGAACACCGAAAAGCAATAGTGTGCTTCGCATCAGCGAACCTCTGTGCCGAGTGTAGTTAGCAGATGAGCGTGAGTCTCTGACAATTCCACGCGGTGAATTGCGCGATTCAATCGCGCTGCAAGCAAGTCGGTCTGTCGATCCACAAACTCGGCCGATGTAATTACCGCTTCTTTATAGCGAATGCGCGTTTCATTTAGAATTTTCTCGCGCAGCGCGACGATCTGTTCATCTTCCGACAACGCTGTCCGCAGCCTGTCGATGTTTGCGATGTCTTGTTGGACTGTGCGATTGAGCTGATCGCCAAATGCACGCTCTTCAGCGTTCACGATTTTGCGCTGCAGCGCATTTACTTCGCGGTCGCGATTCCTCGCGCCCCAATTCCATGGCGACCACTGAACCTGCACGCCGCCCAGCCAATATCTGTCGAATTGATTGCTCAATGGATTCAGTCCCGGGCGCCCATATCCTACTCGGCCAAATGCGGAAATCTTTGGCTTCGTTTGAGCGGACTGTGTCTCGTCGAGTCGCTCGAGCACTTCTCTCGAACGAGCGAATTGTTCGTATTCAGGACGCGCACGCATCGAAGCAAATGCGATCTTTGCGCTGTCGGCTTGCGCCGCGAGCTCGGGGGAGACGAGAAACGCGGTGGAATCAATCGGTCTGCCTGTGAGATTAGAAAGCACTGCGAACGCGGCACGACGCGTTGCTTGTTGCTGCGCAACTGATTGACGGCGACGTAGCAGCTCCGCGCGAAGAATGTTTGCTTCGCTCTCTAAAGCGGTTCCCGCGTTCACTCGTGCGATGGCGACTGCCAGCTGCGCTTCGATGTCTGTGACGTCGGTTTGAAGCTGAACTGTCGCTTCCTGTGCGCGAAGCGCCGTGTAAAACGCTGCGTTTGTCGATTCCGTGAGACCGTATAGAGCGGTGCGAACGCGTGCTTGCGATTCCGCTAGTTGCGCACGCTCCGCCGCTCTGCGCGGAGAGAGTGAGGGATCGTAGATGCGTTGCTGCGCATCGAGGTGCGCATCGTAAGTGTCGTGCGGCGGAGTAGGAATCGTGACGCCTGGTAAGCTGATGGGGACTCTCGCCACATCCGATTGGTACTGGGCGTTGCCTTCTGTCGTGAGCGCGGGAAGCCGGTCGGCATTGATGCTTTTGAGACGAAGATATGACTGTGCGGCGAGCAGCTCGATCTCTGATGCGCGAGCGTCACGCGCAACAGCGGCTGAGCGAAGATCGCTCAGGTGCAGGGTGTCAGTCGCAGATTGCGCATTTGCTGTGCGGCCAGCGGCTGTGAAAAAAAGAAGCGTCGCGAGCGTTTGTAAGTTTTTCATGGACGCATGGCGTTGCGAATGTATTGAGGGAGCTCTCTGCGCCGCTGATCGATGAATTGGGCGAACATCTCATCGTCGAAACCGAGTACCGCGCGCAGCATTGGCCGTGCGGCAAACGGGAAAATGCAGAGAGAAAGAAGATTCACGACGAACTGCGGCGAGCTGATTTGCTTCATTCGCCCGGCGCGCGCTTCATCTGCGAGCTGCCTGTCGAGTTTTTCGAAGACCGGTCGAACGAAATTCGACAGATCGCCGCCGGTTGTGTTGGCGACGACATTCCCGAGCAATTGGCTCATCCGCTCGGGGTGATGATGCAGCTCGGACAAGATGTATCCGGGCAGAAACGGCGTTCGCGACATCGTGTCGAGATAAGTCGCGACGAGCGCATCGATTTTCTTTTCTATCGGTAGATCGCCGCCGAGTATTCCAAGAATCGCGGGGAACATCCTGCCTGCGGTTTCACGGAAAACGGCGTCTGCGAGACGGTCTTTCGAGCGGAAGTAGTAGTGAAGAAGCGCTTGATTGACGCCGGCTTCTTCGGCGATTTCCTGCATTCGTGCGCCCGCGGTTCCGCGAAGTACGAAGACCGCCTTCGCTGCTTCGAGGATTCGCTGTTCAGTGTCGGTATCCCGGGCAGGTTCGGCAACTTTTCTTTTAACCATATAGTTAAATCATACGGTTAAACATTTGATGCGCAAGCCTGATGCTTTATCGAGCGCGTCTATGGCATGAAACTGTCGTGTCCGCGTGTCATCGTCGGCGTTGTGTCGATGATCCAGAACCTCAGGCAACAGGAATTCGACATGCCGACGAGAAAATCGAGCGCGGTTTGGGAAGGCGGGCTGAAGGGCGGGAAGGGGACGTACAATCTTGGAAGTAGCGGTGTTGGAGGCGCGTACAATTTCGGGTCGCGGTTCGAGCAGGCTTCGGGCTCGAATCCGGAGGAGCTTCTCGCTGCAGCTGAAGCTTCGTGTTACAGCATGGCTCTCAGTGGTGCACTCGAAAAGAACGGAACGCCGGCAACGCGCATTGCTACTACTGCGGAGTGCACGATCGAAAAAGTCGGAGAAGGATTCTCGATTACGCGAATGAAGGTCAACGTCGAAGTATCAGCGCCTGGACTCGACGATGCGAAGCTTCAGGAGCTTGCTCAGGCAACCCTTAGCGGATGTCCGGTATCGCGCGCTCTGAATCCCAGTATCAAGCTTGAATTGGATGCGAGACTAGGTTCGTAATTCCAACAAATGCAGGGCAGCCCCGCTGCCCTGCCGTTTGTAGTTGTAGTTATGCAGGCTCGGCCCACGCCAGTCGCGCATCGCACGCATCGCAGTTCTCACAACTCCAATCGGGCGCAACTTCTTCGCCGAAGTGCTCGAGAATGAATTTGGTTCTGCATTCAGTTGTCTGACAAAACTGAATGATCGTTCCGAGCTTCTTCTGATCTGCCGCGCGCCGCTCCTCGTAATCGGTGAGATCACGGCTCAAGTCAACGGATGTAAGATTGCCGCGTAGGCGCTGCCATCGTCCACCGCGATGCTCGCGCACTAGCCCGTGGCGCTTCAATAGCGCGAAAACAATTTTCGCTTTTCGTTGCGGAACTTCAGTTATCTCTGTGATGTCAGTCAGTGCAACAGGTTGATCGACAGGATACTTCTCGAGCGCGAGCGCAACACGCGCGGCCTCTTCGATTTCCGGATAGCGTCCGCCGAGGAAGTAGGTCTGGATGCGCCGGTCTTCTACACGGTAGAGCATCGTACACGTCGCGGGCAACCCATCACGGCCCGCGCGTCCGGCTTCCTGGTAGTATGACTCGATCGACCCCGGGAAATGGTAGTGCACGACGAATCGGATATCCTGCTTGTCGATCCCAAGACCGAATGCGTTTGTCGCGATGATTGCTTTGAGCTCATCGTTCATGAATGCATCCTGAACGGCTTTTCGATCCGCCGCCGGACGCTTTCCATGATACAGTCCGACCTTATGTCGCTCGGCGAGCATCTCATAGAGCCGCTCGGATTCTTTTACAGTCGCAACGTATACGACGCCCGAGCCTTCACTCTCACGAAGGATCTGATCGACGATTGAATCCTTGATGCTGTCATTGACGGTTCTCCGCACCTCGAAACGAAGGTTCGGCCGCGCGAATCCGGTAATCGTCACGTGCGGGTCGTGCATCCCGAGCTGGTGGACGATGTCGTCCTGCACTTCCTGTGTTGCCGTTGCCGTGAGTGCGAGTATCGGTGGCCGACCCAGACGTTTTGCGATCGACGCGAGGCCGAGGTAGTCGGGGCGGAAGTCGTGGCCCCACTGGCTTACGCAGTGGGCTTCGTCGACGACGAAGAGGCTGACCTTTCGATTCAAAAGGTGCTCGAAGAAATCCCTGTCCTTGAATCGCTCCGGTGTGAGATAGAGAAGCTCACCTTCTCCCTCGCGCACCTGTCGATGAGCTTCGCGTGACTCGAGGGTCGAGAGATGCGAATGCATCGCCACCGCGTCTACGCCCTGTGCGGTGAGCTTGTCCTTTTGATCTTTCATCAGCGCGATCAGCGGACTCACGACGACCGTGAGACCGGGCAGCAGAAGCGCGGGAAGCTGGTAAATGAGCGACTTGCCGCTGCCGGTGGGCATCACTACGAGAGCATCTCCACCTTTGAGGAGTGCTTCGATTGGCGCCCACTGACCACGTCTGAAATCGGTATGACCGAAACGGTCCACGAGGATAGCCTTGGCCGCCTCGCGGGAAATCTTTTTCTCCATCACTTGAATACATAGGCAGGAATTATTCCGTCCGTTGCGTTTATTGCACGGGATATATTCTCCCGATGCGTTTTGTCAGGCGACGCCGCGACATCATCTCCGTGACCTCATGAGGCTCGTATCGCTCAGAAATCGAACGCTCCACTGGATATATTTGCCGCTTCTGCGCCTGGTCTGGAAAGGATCGTACATCGAGAGCTAACCGACCTGGGGATCGCGCACGCCGAAATAGTAGAAGGCGGCGTTTCTTTTCCGGGAAGTATTGCGCAGCTCTACGATGCGAACCTGTCTCTTCGTGTTGCGAGTCGTGTAATCGTCAGGATTGCGAGATTTCACGCGGACAGCTTTCACGAGCTCGAGCGTCGCGCCAAAAAAATGCCGTGGAGCGAGTATCTCGCACCGAACGCGAGTGTGCGATTTAGAGTGACGTGCCGGAAATCCCGCTTGTACCATTCGGATGCTGTGGCGCAGAGGTTCGTCGATGCGATAAATGCGCGAGTTGGCGGCGTATCGAGCGAGAAGGACAACGACGAAGAGGGCGATGATGTGCGGCCGTCACAGCTTTTCATTGTCCGGATCACACATGACAATTGTGTGGTGAGCATCGATAGCTCCGGGGCATTGCTTCATCGTCGCGGCTATCGGTTAGCGAGTGGGAAGGCCCCGGTTCGCGAAACTCTCGCAGCAGCGATGGTAATCGCGAGCGAATGGAATCCGGCTACGCCATTGGTTGATCCCATGTGTGGCTCCGGCACAATCCCAATCGAAGCGGCCCTCATCGCTCGGAGAATTCCCCCGGGATTGAACAGGGAGTTTGCCTTTCAATCGTGGCCAAATTACGAACCCGACTTATGGAACCGGATGCGACAAAGGGGTCGCTTTTCAGGTGAAATTGGCGTTATACTGGCGTCTGACCGGGATGATGGTGTCATCAAATCCTCAGTTGAGAACGCCAAGCGTGCCGGAGTGGAAAATGATATCCGGTTCGAAACAAAGCCGCTATCTGCCATCGACCCGCCTGAGATCCCCGGCTCCGTGATAACCAATCCACCATATGGCGAACGAGTCGGCGAAGCCGGCCCACTCAGGAACCTTTACGCTCAGCTGGGAAAAACTCTGAAATCGAAAGCTCGCGGATACTCGATAGCCATGCTGTCGGCTGATAAGAAACTCGAGGCTGCGATGAAGATCCCGCTGAAGGCAGAGTTCCGAACCACCAACGGCGGAATCCCTGTACGGCTGATGCGCGGGATAACAGAGTGATCGATGCTGGATCGATCGCATTCATCAACATTTCCGCTGGGGGAGTTCCGAAGCACCACCTTCCATCAACACGAATCACTTTGATGGGACTCGAGGGCGACAGCCATGTATATAAACACCATGGCGGACCGGACCGCGCTGTGTGTCTGTTCTCGCTGGAGCTTATCGATGCATTGCGCGAGGAAGGACACCCGATTTTTCCAGGCTCCACCGGTGAGAATCTGACCGTCACGGGTGCAGCCTGGACGGAAATGATTCCCGGAGTCATTCTCGAAATAGCGGACACGCGCATGATGATCACTTCGTTCACGACACCCTGCCGGACCATTCGGGAATCTTTTCTCGACCATCACATAAGTCGTATTTCCGTGAAGGCTCACCCCGGATGGAGTCGCGTTTACGCCAAGGTGCTCCACGAGGGCACCGTTTCCGTTGGGGATTCCATGAAAATCATCCCCTCCTAACGCCTTACCGCGTCGGTTTCGCGACTACCGCTTCAACTCTGAACAAGTTCCCTTGTAGAGCGGTACCACTTTTGAATACAGTAAATCCACTTTGACTCTGAATTCGGTAGTTCTGCCGCATCCTGCCCGCCCTTACTTCTGTGGTAATGATCGGGCCGAAGTACAATTTGCTCAGGAGAAGCCGTGGAAATCGGCGATATAATCGATCAACCGGAAGAGACTGCAGCCACCAGGCAAAAGCGGTCATCTCGTGCTGACTCCGATTCGGGAGACGGCACCGCACTCGAAACAACTAGCGAAACGCGCGCCCGCCGCCGAAACGGAGCCGGGCGAAATGGAAACGGAGCTCGCGGCAAGGGCGGACTTCGGTCGGAGCTCGAGACGCTTCTCGATGGTTTGAACGATCTGCGCGAAGGAGACTTCGAAGTTCGTCTTCCCGGCAGCACCGATCCGCTGATGGCGGAGATCGTGGCGGCGTTCAACGGAATTGCAGAGCGTAACGAGCGACTCTCCTCGGAGGTCGTCCGAGTAAGCACGACGATCGGCAGAGAAGGACAAATGAATGAGCGCGCATCACTCGGCCGAGCAACCGGCGGGTGGGCGACGATGACGAGCGCGCTGAATTCCTTGATCACCGATCTCACGTCACCGACAACCGAGGTCGCACGCGTTCTCACCGCCGTAGCCGAGGGCGATCTGTCGCAGAAGATGGTTCTCGAGATCGACGGTAAAACGGTGCAGGGAGAATTCCTTCGCATCGGAACGACAGTGAACAAGATGGTCGATCAGCTCAGCGCTTTCGGCTCGGAAGTAACGCGTGTCGCGAAGGAAGTAGGAACCGAGGGAAAACTCGGTGGTCAGGCACACGTTCCCGGTGTTGCAGGCACGTGGAAAGATCTTACCGACAATGTGAATACGCTCGCAGGAAATCTTACGAGCCAGGTGCGTAACATCGCCGACGTGACGACCGCTGTTGCAAAGGGAGATCTCTCTAGAAAGATCACTGTAGAAGCGCGCGGCGAGACACTCGAGCTGAAGAACACGATCAATACAATGGTCGATCAGCTCAGCGCATTTGCGTCCGAAGTAACGCGTGTTGCTCGCGAAGTTGGAACGGAAGGTCGACTCGGTGGACAGGCGCAGGTGCCCGGCGTTGGTGGCACGTGGAAGGATCTCACCGACAACGTGAATACGCTTGCCGGAAACCTGACGAGCCAGGTGCGCAACATCGCCGACGTCACGACTGCAGTTGCAAAGGGTGATCTGAGCAGAAAAATCACCGTCGAAGTACAGGGAGAAATTCTCGAGCTGAAGAACACGATCAACACGATGGTCGACCAGCTCGGCGCATTTGCATCGGAAGTAACGCGTGTCGCAAAAGAAGTAGGAACGGAAGGAAAGCTTGGTGGGCAAGCTGAAGTCCCCGGCGTCGGTGGAACGTGGAAGGATCTCACCGATAACGTGAACGCAATGGCGTCGAATCTTACCGGTCAGATTCGAAACATCGCCGACGTTACTACTGCAGTTGCTAAAGGCGATCTCTCACGCAAAATCACCGTCGACGTACAGGGTGAGATTCTCGAGCTCAAGCAGACGATCAACGCGATGGTGGACTCGCTGCGAATTTTCGCGGGCGAAGTAACACGCGTTGCGAAAGAAGTAGGAACAGAAGGAAAGCTTGGCGGTCAAGCCGAAGTGCCCGACGTTGCCGGCACGTGGAAAGATCTCACCGACAACGTGAACTTCATGGCCTCGAACCTCACCGGTCAGGTGAGAAACATCGCGGACGTGACGACTGCAGTTGCGCGCGGCGATCTGACGAGAAAAATCACTGCAGATGCAAAGGGAGAAATCCTCGAGCTGAAGAACACGATCAACATCATGGTCGACCAGCTCAGTGCATTTGCAGCCGAAGTAACGCGCGTTGCTCGCGAGGTGGGAACGGAAGGAAAGCTCGGTGGTCAGGCGAGCGTGCCAGGTGTTGCAGGAACGTGGAAAGATCTCACCGACAACGTGAATACCCTCGCAGGAAACCTCACGAGTCAGGTGCGTAACATCGCTGACGTGACGACCGCAGTTGCAAAGGGAGATCTGAGCAGGAAGATCACAGTCGAAGCGCGGGGCGAAACGCTCGAGCTCAAGAGCACAATCAACACGATGGTGGATCAGCTGAGCTCCTTCGCCGACGAAGTAACGCGCGTGGCAAAGGAAGTAGGAACAGAAGGAAAGCTGGGGGGTCAGGCGAACGTGCCCGGCGTTGCAGGTACGTGGAAAGATTTGACGGACAACGTGAATGCGATGGCATCGAACCTCACGAGCCAGATTCGAAACATCGCTGACGTAACGACCGCCGTTGCGAAGGGAGACCTCTCGAGAAAAATCACCGTCGATGTACAAGGTGAGATTCTCGAGCTCAAGCAGACGATCAACACCATGGTTGACTCGCTCGGAGTTTTCGCTGGCGAGGTAACACGTGTTGCGCGCGAAGTAGGCACGGAAGGCCGTCTCGGTGGGCAAGCACAGGTGCCGGGTGTGGCCGGTACGTGGAAGGATCTCACCGACAACGTGAACTTCATGGCCTCGAACCTCACCGGTCAGGTGAGAAACATCGCCGACGTTACTACAGCAGTTGCACGCGGTGATCTGTCAAGAAAGATGACCGTGGATGTGAAGGGGGAGATCCTCGAGCTCAAGAACACGATCAATACGATGGTCGACCAGCTCAGTGGATTTGCGTCTGAAGTCACGCGTGTTGCACGCGAGGTAGGAAACGAAGGCCGGCTGGGTGGGCAGGCCAACGTCCCTGGGGTTGCAGGAACGTGGAAGGATCTCACCGACAACGTGAATACACTCGCCGGAAATCTTACAAGTCAGATTCGAAACATCGCGCTCGTTACAACTGCCGTTGCAAAGGGTGACCTCTCGCAGAAAATCGCAGTCGAAGTGCGCGGCGAAATTCTCGAGCTCAAGAACACGATCAACGCGATGGTCGATTCACTCCGCGTATTCGCCGACGAGGTAACACGCGTTGCAAAGGAAGTGGGAACGGAAGGAAAACTCGGTGGTCAAGCCGAAGTTCCAGGTGCGGCAGGAACGTGGCGCGCGCTTACCGACAACGTGAACGCGATGGCAAACAGCCTCACGCTGCAAGTGCGCGCGATTGCCGACGTAGCGACTGCGGTAACGCGAGGAGATCTCTCGCGGCAAATCACGGTTGAGGCGCAGGGCGAGCTCGACGAGCTCAAGAACAACCTCAACCAGATGATCGCGAACCTGAAAGACACGACCGAGAAAAACACCGAGCAGGACTGGCTGAAGACCAACCTCGCGAAGTTCTCGAGAATGATGCAGGGACAGAAAGACCTGGAAGCGGTGTCGAAGCTCATCATGTCGGAGCTGACGCCACTTGTCTCGGCGCATCATGGCGCGTTCTACATCATGGAGTACGAGCAGAGAGAGCCGGTTCTCAAGCTCATCGCGAGCTATGCATACAAGGAGCGGAAGCACGTCGCAAATCGTTTCCACATTGGCGAAGGGTTGATCGGCCAGGCGGCGCTCGAGAAGAAGCCAATTCTTTTGACCGGCGTTCCACCCGACTACATCCGCATCACCTCAGGGCTCGGCGAGGCTCCGCCGCGCAACATTCTCGTTCTCCCGGTGTTGTTCGAGGGAGAAGTGAAGGCGGTGATAGAGCTCGCATCGTTCCTGCCATTCAGCCAGATCCACCAGCTCTTCCTCGATCAGCTCGCGGAAAGCGTCGGTGTCGTTCTAAACATGATTGCAGCGAACATGCGGACGAGCGAGCTGCTGGAGCAATCGCAGAGCCTGACGCTCGAGCTTCAGAGTCAGTCGAAGGAGCTGCAGCTGCAGCAGGAAGAGCTCAAGAAATCAAACTCCGAGCTCGAGGCTCAGACGAAGTCGCTGCGCGCTTCCGAAGAATTGCTGCGTGATCAGCAGGTCGAGCTGCAGCAGGTCAACGAGGAGCTTGAAGAGAAGGCGTCACTGCTCGCGGAGCAGAACAGAAAAGTCGAGCAGAAGAACGACGAGGTCGAAGCAGCGCGTGTGGCGCTCGAAGAAAAAGCAGAGCAGCTGGCGCTCAGCTCGAAGTACAAATCGGAGTTCCTCGCCAACATGTCGCACGAGCTGAGGACGCCGCTGAACAGTCTGTTGATTCTCTCGAAGCTTCTCAGCGACAACAAGGAAGGAAATCTCACGCCGAAGCAGGTCGAGTACGCACAGACAATCAACTCATCGGGAAGTGATCTTCTTTCGTTGATCAACGACGTGCTCGACATCGCGAAGGTGGAAGCCGGAAAAATGGAGGTCAACCCATCCGACGTCAGCATCGGTGAAATAAGCGACACGCTGCATCGTAGCTTCGATCCCGTCGCATCAGAGAAGAAACTCGGATTTACGATCAACGTCGCACCCGATCTACCACCGACCATACACACAGACGGTCAAAGGGTCGAGCAAGTACTGAGAAATCTTTTGTCCAACGCATTCAAGTTCACCTCAGAGGGAAGCGTTGAGGTCAACATCCGCAGCGCGGAGAAAGCACGACGATTCTCTAATCCGGTGCTCGATGCGAGCCCGACAGTAGTTGCCTTTGCGGTAACGGACACAGGACTGGGAATTCCGAAGGACAAGCAGAAACTGATTTTCGAGGCCTTCCAGCAAGCCGATGGTACAACCAGCCGCAAGTTCGGTGGTACCGGGCTCGGACTTTCCATCAGTCGCGAAATAGCAAAGCTGCTCGGTGGAGAGATTCGGGTGGAGAGTGTTCCCGGCAAGGGAAGCACGTTCACATTGTTCCTCCCGGTTTCGTACAGGGACCCTGAAGCTCCCAGCGGTCGCCCACGGCGCTCGCAAGCAGGGTCGGCGTCGGCGCCAAGTAGTCCATACGTGCGTCCGAACCCCACATGGCGGCCGAGCGCGGTCATTACACCCACGCGCGGTGTGCCGACTGTGATGCCTGAACGCCGGGCAAAGCAATATGTCGTCGAAGATGATCACGAGAACATCGAGCCTGGCGACAAAACGGTTCTGATTGTCGAGAATGATGTGAACTTCGCGAAAGTGCTTCTGGACATGGCGCGCGAGAAAAACTTCAAGGGAATTGTCGCGCTCGATGGCGACAACGGACTCGCTGCCGCTCAGGAATATCGTCCGGACGCAATTACGCTCGACATCGATCTTCCTGGAATGGACGGATGGAAGGTGATGGAGCGTTTGAAGCACGATGCACAGACACGTCACATTCCAGTTCACATCATCAGCGGAATCGAGCGTCGCCAGCACGGCTTGAAGGCCGGCGCTCTCGCGTATCTCGTAAAACCCGTGTCGCAGGAAGCACTCGACGAGGCATTTGGCCGAATAACGAATTTCCTGAACGACGTTCCAAAACATCTTCTCGTTGTCGAGGATGACGAGAAGCAGCGTGAAGCCATTGTCGAGCTCATCGCGCACGAGGACGTCGAGATCACAGCTGTGGACTCTGCAGAAACCGCCGAAGCGGAGCTGAATTCAGGAAAGCACTATGATTGTGTTGTGCTCGACCTCGGACTCTCGGGAACGAGTGGTTTCGATTTTCTCGAGAAGATCAAGTCCAATCCAGCGATGATGGAGCTTCCAATCATCATCTACACTGGCAAGCAGCTGAGCGCGGCGGAAGAGACACGCGTCAAGAAATATGCGGAGACCATCATCATCAAGGACGCGAAATCTCCAGAGCGGTTGCTGGATGAAACAGCCTTGTTCCTGCATCGCATCGAATCGAAGCTGCCGGACACGAAACGGAAAATGCTCGAGCAGCTTCACGATGCCGATGCGGTAATCGCCGGAAAGCGCGTGTTGATCGTCGACGACGACGTGCGAAACATCTTCTCGCTGACAAGCGTGCTCGAAGATCACGCCATGAATGTGCGGTTCTCCGAGAATGGAAAGGATGCGCTCGCCGCGCTCGACAAGGATCCGGAGGTGGATGTCATTCTGATGGACGTGATGATGCCGGAGATGGACGGTTACGAAACAATGCGAAGGATCAGGGAGGATGCGAGATTCAAATCGCTTCCCATTATCGCGCTCACCGCAAAAGCGATGAAGGGTGATAGAGAGAAGTGCATCGCTGCGGGTGCATCGGACTACATCATGAAGCCCGTTGATACCGAGCAGCTGATCTCGCTCTTACGGGTGTGGCTGTACAAGTAGAGAGCAGAACTCCGTCGGCAGCGTCGACGCCGTCGAAGTACGATCCGGAGCTCGAGCAGATTGAAATCGAGCTCCTCCTGGAAGGGATATACCGTAAGTACGGGTTCGATTTTCGGTCGTATGCGTATGCGTCGATTCGGCGCCGTTTGTGGAAGCGAATCGAAGAAGAATCACTGACCACTGTGAGCGAGCTGCAGAACCGTGTTCTGCACGATGCCGAAATGATGGAAAAGCTGCTCCTCGATCTTTCCATCAACGTCACTGCGATGTTCCGCGACCCGACGTTTTATCGAGTGTTCCGGCAGCAGGTCGTTCCGCACCTTCGCACCTATCCCTTCATTCGCATATGGCATGCGGGGTGCGCGACCGGCGAAGAGGTTTATTCGATGGCGATGCTGCTCGAAGAGGAAGGCTTGTACGAGCGGTCGCGCATTTATGCAACTGACATCAACGAGGTCGTTCTTCAGAAAGCAAAGTCGGGAATTTTCCCGCTCGATCGTATGCAGGAGTACACTGAGAACTACATTGCCGCAGGAGGAAAGCGATCGTTCTCGGATTACTACGTTGCAAAATATGACGGCGCACTTTTTTCGCCGAGTCTCACGAAGAATGTTGTGTTCTCGCAGCACAATCTCGTGACGGACAGATCATTCAGCGAATTCAACGTCATTTTATGCCGCAACGTTCTCATCTATTTCGACAAGACGCTGCAGGCGCGAGTGTTGACGTTGTTTTACGACAGTCTCGCAATGTTTGGAATTCTCGCCCTCGGCAGCAAGGAATCGCTGCGGTTTTCGCCGTACGAGGAATGCTACGAGCAGATAAACGGACCTGAAAAGATTTACAGGAAGGTTTTGTGAGCGATGCTTCGATCGTTGTTGTTGGAGCATCGTGGGGTGGCCTCGCTGCTTTGAGCTCCCTCATTGCAAATATGCCGTCTGATTTTGAAGTTCCCATTGTTATCGTACAGCACCGAAGCCGGCACGCCGACAATCTTCTCGCGGGATTGCTGCAGGATACAACTCGTCTCAGAGTCATCGACGCGGAAGACAAAGAGCCACTCCTTCCGCGCAGTGTCTACATAGCGCCCGCGAACTATCACATGCTTGTCGAGCACGGACATCTTTCGCTGACCACAGATCCACTCGTGCGCTTCAGCAGACCATCTATCGACGTGACGTTCCTTTCCGCGGCAGACACGTACACGCAATCCACGATCGGAGTCATTCTCACTGGTGCGAACGACGATGGATCGCGGGGATTGCGGCACATAGTCGATCGAGGGGGCAAGGCACTGGTTCAGGATCCGGCAACGGCGGAAAGCCCGGTGATGCCGCATGCCGCACAACGTGCAGTCCCGGAGGCAGCGGTCGTTCCACTCCCGGCAATTGCCGAGCATCTTGTTAGAATGGTTCGCGCAGCAGCGAAACAACCCGCAGGGTCAGCTCGATGAGCGACGAGCAACAGGTCAATATCCTTCTCGTCGACGATCGACCCGAAAATCTCCTCGCGCTCGAGGCGATACTGGAGCCGCTCGGACAGAAGCTGATCTGTGCGCACTCCGGCGAAGAAGCGCTGAAGTGTGTGCTGCAACACGATCTCGCCGTAATTCTGCTCGACGTTCAGATGCCGGAGATGAACGGCTTCGATGTCGCGCAAATCATCAAGTCACGCGAGAAGTCGCGCTTCATTCCGATAATCTTTTTGAGCGCCATCAACAAGGAAGACTCATACGTCTTCAAGGGCTACTCGATGGGCGCCGTGGATTACGTGTTCAAGCCGTTCAATCCCGATGTGCTTCGATCGAAAGTCGCCGTGTTCGTAGATCTGTACCTCAAGCAGGAGCAGATCAGAAAACAGTCGGAGCTTCTTGCTGAGAGCGAGCGTCGCGAGCTGGAGCTTCAGCATCGCGCCGAGCTCCTTGAATCTGAAGCAAAATCCGCGGCGCAGCTGGCCGAGCTGAACAATCAGCTCCACAACCGGCAGCTGGAGCTCGAGCAGGCGATGGGTGTGCGAAACCGGTTCTATGCGTCGATGAGTCACGAGCTGCGAACACCGATCAACGCTGTGATCGGATACAGCACGCTTCTCATCGACAACATCTACGGTCCGCTCAACGACAAGCAGCGAGAAGGCTTGCAGCGAACGCTAAAAGCTGCACGTCATCTACTCGAGCTAGTGAACGACGTGCTGGATTTGTCGAAGATCGAAGCTGGAAAGATCGAGCTGGCTCTCCAGCCCGTAAATGTAGAATCGTTGATCGAAGATCTGTTCGTCACCGTGCGCCCGCTGGCCGACGAGCACGGATCGCAGCTCTCATTTGAGCATCCCCCGAAGCCGGTGAGCGTGACCACGGATCCGCGCCGGGTGCGACAGATCCTGCTCAACCTCCTGTCCAACGCAATCAAGTTCGGGCGCAAGAAACCGATCACAGTTCAGTGCGTACCAACCGAAGATGGCGGTGTATCAATAAGTGTCGCGGACAAAGGCGAAGGAATTTCCGAAGAAGACAAGGCAAGGGTTTTCGAGGAGTTTGTTCAGGTGTCGCCAACTCAGCAGCCGGGTACCGGACTTGGCCTTCCTATCTCGCGGCGTCTCGCGCATCTGCTGGACGGGACCCTGGAAATGGAATCGGTACTTGGAGAAGGGAGTACTTTCCAGCTGAAGCTGCCCCGGGAAGCATCACCGCGGGCGCTCGATGTAGAGGAGTTTTCGGCGGCTACGGCGGCTTGAAAATGAGGCGTTTAAACGGAGGCCCGAATGGCACACTACCTGCCTTTACATGGGTCCTGGGCGCGTTCTGCGGCCATAATTCAGGAGGAAGAAAATGAGATTTACTCGATCGCTACTTATCGTTCCGGCGGCCATTTTGGCGGTAGCTTGCGGACGTGACGATAGCAACAAGCGTGTGGATGACGCTCTGAATTCTGACCTGTCTCTGGCGGCGCAGGCTCGCCCATACACAGCGTTGGACAGCATCTCGGCTGCGGAGCGTGCCGCGCAAATGCAGGGCGTTGCCCCTGTTGGCTACCTGAACGGGCAGCCGGTTTATTCGACACCTCAGACTTCGGTCAGAACCAGCACTCCGGTTCGCCGTACGTCGACGGCAAGACGGTCCTCGTCGGGCAGCAGCAGAGGCAGCTCGAGTGGCGTTTACTCGGCTCCGGCACGGCGTGAGGTGGTTGTGAAGCACACCAAGCGTGACGCTGCAATCGGTGCCGCAGCAGGTGCAGTACTTGGCGCCGTAACCAGCCGCGACAAGATCAAGGGCGCGGTGATCGGTGGTGTTGCGGGTGGTATCCTTGGTGGTGTCATCGGAAACAACATCGACAAGAGCAAGCGCTAAGTCGATTCAACCTTCAGAAGCCCGCGTCTTTACTTAGACGCGGGTTTTTTTTGTGCCTTTTTGACAGCAGTCCCACGGCAACATCGGGAGCATATTTGTGATACAAGCGTGCCGGGTGGAAGCAGAGTGTCCGTCCCGCACGTCCCCGTGATAGGACACTTTAAGCAAGCCCTTGTGAGGCGCTAATCCATTGCCTACCATATCCTTGTGAATGAAGAACAGCGTAGCCTGCGCGCCCTGTGCGTAGGCCGTCACGAGTACGTTTCCGAGCACATTGGGAGGTTTTTCGGATCGCTCGGAATAGAGACAGAATGTGTGGTCGGAGCTGATGGTGTCTTACAGGCAACCCACTTCGAGGCACCCGATGTCATTCTTTGCGAGTATGAGCTTCTCACGAGTTTTCCCATTACGTCCTGGGAAACTCACGAGCGCCTCGCAAAGACTGCGGTGATCGGCGTGAGCTTATCGCGAAGACCAAATGAGACCGTGCCACTCGACGTCAACGGCATAGCCGGCTTTTTGTATTTGCCCACACTGGATCGAGAGAACGCTTTACGCGTCATCCACGCAGCTGCTGCCTCCACGCGTGCTCAGTACAATGTCTCGCCGCCGCGCTCCTCGATCACCGCCGTCGCCGAAAGGAATTCTTCAACTCGCTGATTTCGTTCCTTTCACGTTTTGAGCTTCAGTCCGGCGCGTTAAATTAGGCACATGGCACCTCAGCCCATAACGAGTGTGTTCAACGACGCATACATCGCGGAAGCGTATGAATCGTATCGTCGTGATCCCGCTTCTGTAGACGAATCGTGGCGACAGTTCTTCCGCTTTGCAGATTCACTCGCAGGCACAACTGGCGCGTCGGCTCCCGCACCGTCGCAAGTAGATGCGTCGAGTCTCCGGAAAGTTGCTGCTGCCGCCGGTCTGCTCGATTCGATTCGGGCGTACGGTCATCTGGCGGCTGAAATCGATCCGTTGGGGACGCGACCGCCGGGGACCCCGGAGCTCACGCCTGAATTTCACGGACTCACCGAGGACGACCTAAAACAAATTCCAGGTGAAGTCCTGGGCGCAGCCGAAGCGACTGCCGCTGAAGCAATCGCGCACCTGCGAAGCCTGTATTCATCGGACACTGGTTTTGAATTCGATCACCTCGGTTCCGCCGCAGAGCGTGGATGGCTTCGCGAGCAGATCGAAAGCGGCAGAGTGCAGCAGCCACTCAGTGCTGGCGAAAAGAAGGCGATTCTAAAAAGGCTGACGGAAGTCGATTCGCTCGAGCGCTTCATTGGACGTGTTTATCAGGGCTACAAACGCTTTTCAATCGAAGGCACCGACGCGCTCGTTCCAATGCTCGATGTTTCAATCGATATGGCGGCTGCGGAAGGTGCGCAGGAAGTCGCGATTGCGATGGCGCATCGAGGCCGCATCAATGTGCTCGCCCACATACTCGGCAAACCCTACAAAACGATCTTCGGCGAGTTCGAGGGCAGACACGCGGCCGGCAATGCAGAAAGCGAAACCGGCGACGTGAAGTATCACCTCGGTGCAACCGGAAAACGAAAAGTTGCGGGCGGTCGTGAAGTGGCGGTGTCACTTATTCCCAACCCGAGTCACCTGGAAGTCGTGAATCCGGTTCTGCAAGGTGTCGCGCGCGCACGGCAGGACGCTATCTCGCCGGGCGACGAAAGAAACGAAGCGTCTGTGATGCCGATCTGCATTCATGGCGACGCGGCATTTCCCGGCGAAGGCGTTGTCGCCGAGACGTTCAACTTGTCGCGACTGCGTGGATATCGAGTGGGCGGTACGCTGCACATAATCGTGAACAATCAGGTTGGATTTACTACCGATCCCTGTGATGGACGATCGACTCGTTATGCGAGTGACCTCGCTAAGGGCTTCGAGGTTCCCATCGTGCACGTGAACGCTGAACACGCCGAGGCATGCGTCAGAGTCACGCGCCTTGGCGTCGAGTACCGCGCAAAATTCGGCAAGGATTTCCTCATCGATCTCGTTGGCTATCGCCGCCACGGTCACAACGAAACCGACGAGCCCGCATTCACACAGCCTGCGCTGTACGCGCAGATCAGGTCACATCCAACGCCGAAAGAAGTCTGGGCAAACCGTCTCATCGAAGAGGGAGTTGTAACGCCGGATGAAGTGAAAGCGATCGAAGCGGAAGTAACCGCTGCACTCGAGAGAGTGCACAGCTCCGCTACACCCGCTGACGCGGGTCCAGCGATCGACATTCCCGAGGATGGTTCGGAGAAACAGGCGCGCCCGTCGATTCAACCTGTCCGCGCTGAGCAGCTCATCTCGTTGAATGAGCAGCTGCTTGCCTGGCCTCAGACTATCAAGCCGAATTCACGGCTCGCGAAAACATTGCGTCGTCGTCGCGACGCAATGGGCGACGCCGGCGGAATCGACTGGGGTCACGCGGAAGCACTTGCCTTCGCTTCATTGCTGATGGAAGGAACCAACGTGCGAATGAGCGGGCAGGACATCGAGCGCGGAACGTTCTCGCATCGGCAATCGGTTCTGCACGATACTGACACGGGGGAGACGTACACTCCGCTTGCACATCTCGCGGATGCAAAAGGAAAGATCGAGATCTACAACAGCCCGCTGTCGGAAACAGCAGTTCTCGGATTCGAGTACGGATTCAGCACTGCGATGCCGGATGCTCTCGTGCTGTGGGAAGCGCAGTTCGGCGATTTCGTAAACGTTGCTCAGCCGATCATCGATCAGTTCCTTGCATCGGATCGCGCGAAATGGCGGCAGGATTCCTCAGTCGTGTTACTGCTGCCGCACGGATACGAAGGCCAGGGCCCGGAGCACTCGAGCGCACGCCTGGAGCGTTTCCTCCAGATGTGCGCGGACGGCAACATGTGCGTTGCCTATCCCTCAACTCCGGCGCAGTACTTCCACATTATTCGGCGCCAGGCAGCGGCCGAAATGAAACGACCGCTGGTTCTGATGCAGCCGAAGAGTTTACTGCGCTTGCCCGAAGCGGCATCAAGGCTGAGCGGTCTCGCAGAAGGAAAATTCGAACCGGTGATCGACGATCCGGCTACAACAGAATCGCGAAGCGCTGTCACGCGACTCGTTTTCTGCACAGGAAAGATTTATTACGATCTCCTTGCACAACGAAAACCGCACGTTGCTCTTGTTCGTGTCGAGGAGCTTTATCCATGGCCGCATGAAGCTGTTGCGAAAATCGTCGATCTCTATCCGGGTGCGGCAGAAGTCGTGTGGGTGCAGGAAGAGCCGAAGAACATGGGCGCGTGGACATACGTGTCACCGCGGCTTCGCGTCTCGACAGGAAACGTGATGATTGTTCGCTACATTGGACGACCCGAGCGCGCGAGTCCCGCCGAAGGCTATGCTGCGTCGCACAAGACGGAGCAGGAGAGGATTGTCAGCGAAGTGAATGCTGAGGTTGTCGCGCCCGCAGGAAGCAGAAAGCGCGGCGCAGCAGTCGGGTCATAGCTTCTCATACGTAGACTCGTGAAGAAATTCTTCGCGGTTTTGGCAACACTGTCCCTCGTGATTCCGCGCGCGTCGTTCTCCCAGGCGCCGATGGATAAAGTGCGCGTGTTATGGATTGCCGCACATCCCGACGACGAGGATACGCAGATGATTACGTGGTTGTCACGCGGCGGCCGAGCGGAAACTGCGTACTTATCGCTCACTCGCGGAGACGGTGGCCAGAACCTTATCGGAAACGAGCTCGGAGAACAGCTCGGAATCATTCGCAGTGAAGAGCTCCTCGCAGCCCGCCGCGTCGATGGAGCGCATCAGTACTTCACGCGAGCTTACGATTTTGGATTCTCGAAGACAGCTGCTGAAACGTTCGCACATTGGCCGAAGGATTCTCTGCTCGCCGATGTGATAACTGTGATCAGAGCGTTCCGTCCGCACATTATCATGACGACCTTCTCGGGAACTCCCGCCGACGGTCATGGTCAACATCAGGTGTCGGTCATTCTCGCGAGAGAAGCGTATCAAAGTGCGGCGATGGACACGGTGCGTTTTCCCGTCGGCATTTACGGAGCACCGTGGACCCCTCTCAAGTTTTATCGAAGCGCGCGGTTTTCACCGGAAGGGACAGCGACAATTCGCATAAATGTCGGCGAATACAATCCGGCGTTCGGGAAATCATACGCGGAGATTGCGGCAGAGAGCCGCTCCCAGCACAAGTCACAGGGATTCGGATCTCTGCAGAGGAAAGGAGTCGTGTGGGACTTGTTGCGCCGCGAAGATTCTCGCGTGAACGCAAGCGCTCCCGCTGACAGCGAGCGCTCCATTTTCGACGGGCTCGAGAAAATCGTATCATTCGCTTCTCAACCGGTTGACTCGAGGCTGATGGCGCCGAGCGTCGCGGTAGAGGCAGTGGCGGACCGACAAGTTGTGGCTGTTGGGGACAGCGCGAAGGTCGTAGTGACCGTGTACAATCGCAGTCCGATTCGGATTACCGCGCAGCCATTGTGGACTGGCGCTCCTGCTGGTGCGACTGCGGCGATTGCGCCCGATAGCAGCCTTCAATGGACGACGTACGTCCGCGGCGACCAGATCACTCAGCCTTGGTGGCTGGCGACACCGCGAAATGGCGATTTGTTCACGCCGAAAGTTCCGAAGGTATCTGAAGACGAAATCGCGAAGCAGTCGTGGCTCGGCGTATCTGTGTGTGGAGATAGTCGATCATGCGTAACACAGCGCGCTCCGATTGTCTCTCATTTTGCTGATCCCGTTCGCGGCGACATTCAACGCCCCTTAGCAGTTGTTCCGGCGATGAGCGTTACGCTCGACCGAACCGTCGAGCTTGCGCGCGCCGGAATTCCAATCGACCGGTTCTTCAATGTCACACTGCGCTCCGGGCTGACGAACCGCCGGTCAGTCGCGGTGCGCCTCGATTTACCGAACGGCCTGACCGCGGATTCTGCGACGCGTACAGTGACTGTCGATTCAGCTGGAACGCGAACGGTAACCTTCCGCGTCCGGGGAAAATTGCCCGCGGGATCGTATACGTTGGGTGCCGTCGCTACTGCTGATGGTGCAGCACCTGGCAGAAGCGGATATGTGCCTATCGATTACGAGCACATTACTCCACAGCGTCAGTATCGCAACGCGACCGTCACAGTAAAGTCGGTGGATGTTATGATTCCGAACGACCTTCGAGTCGCATACGTCTCTGGTGTCGGCGACAATGTTGCGCCGGCGTTGAGGCAGCTTGGAATTCCGGTAACGATCATTCAGGCCTCTGAGATTCCATCCACTGATCTTTCAAGGTTTACGACGATTGTTGTTGGGCCGCGCGCGTACCAAGCCAATCGGGAGCTGCGCGACAACAACCAGTATCTCCTGGCGTTCGCAAAGAGCGGCGGTACGGTCGTGGCTCAATACGGACAGTACGAGATGACGCGAGCGGGAATGATGCCGTTTCCCATAACGATCGCGAATCCGCATGATCGCGTTACGGATGAGAATGCGCCTGTGACTGTGCTCGATGCATCGTCGCGTGCTTTGACCACGCCGAATCGCATTACACCCGCTGACTTCGAGGGATGGGTACAGGAGCGATCGCTCTATATGCCGCGTACTTTTGACGCAGCATATCATCCGGTTTTGGGAATGAATGATCCCGGCGAGCAACAGAATCGCGGAGCGATATTGATCGCACCGTATGGGAAGGGACTTTACGTGTACACAACGCTCGCGTTTTTCCGCCAGCTTCCCGCGGGAGTGAGCGGCGGCACACGGCTGTTCGTAAACCTTCTGTCAATGAGGGGAAGCGGCGGACAATGAGACGTTGGCCGGCAGTTGCCCTGATGCTGCTGTCGGCTCTCGGATGCTCGAGCGACAAGCGGACAGTTCTGATTGTCTATTCTCCTCACGGGAAGGAGCTTCTCGAGTATCTCGAAAAGGGTTTCGAGAAAGCGCATCCGGAGATCGACGTTCAGTGGGCGGATATGGGCTCGCAGGAAGTGCTGGACCGCATTCGAGTCGAAAAGGACAACCCGCAGGCGGACGTCTGGTTTGGTGCACCCGCCGAAGCATTCGACCGAGGGACACGGGAGAATCTGCTCGAGCCTTACATCCCGACATGGTCGAATGCGATTCCGGTTGAAGCACGAGAGAATGGTGACCACTGGTACGGCACGTATCTCACACCCGAAGTGATTGCCTACAACACGCAAGCTGTGACGGCGGCAGAGGCACCAAAGGATTGGGATGATGTTCTCGATCCGAAGTGGAAAGGAAAACTTTTAATTCGTGATCCAATCGCATCGGGAACGATGCGAGCGATATTCGGCGCGATCATCGCACGCTCGATGGCTCGCACCGGAAATCCACAGGGGGGTTACGACTGGTTGATGCGACTCGACGCGAACACGCGCGAGTATGTATTGAATCCAACCATCCTTTATCAGAAGCTCGGTAGACAGGAAGGCCTCATCACGCTGTGGGACATGCCTGATATAGCGACCCTTCAACAGAGGACGGGAATTCCCGTTGGATATGTCATCCCATCGAGTGGAACACCGTTGCTCGTCGATGGAATTGGGATCATCAAGGGGACAAAGCATCCAAAGGAGGCGCGACTCTACTACGAATTCGTGACAACTCCTGAAGCGCTAAAGGCAGCGGCGAACGATTTTCTCCGGATCCCTGCAAGGACAGACATTCCTGTTACAGATCTTCCGAAATGGATTCAGGATGCGAAGTCGAAGATCAAGCCGATGGCGGTTGACCGTCGAGTGATGGCAGAACATCTCGATGAGTGGATGAAGTACTGGGACGCAAATATCAGGAATCGCGGACGAAAGCAGTGAGCGCAGGAGCGCTCGCGCTCAAAGGGATTACCCGTCGGTTTGGCGACCACACCGCCGTCGACAATGTTTCGCTCGAGATTGGTGCCGGTGAGCTGCTTGCTCTGATCGGCGCGTCGGGCTCGGGAAAGACGACAACGTTACGAATCGTTGCGGGCTATGAGATTCCTGATTCAGGAACAGTGTCTCTCGATGGCCGCGACATCACGCCTATTCCACCGCAGAGGCGCGGTTTTGGAATGGTGTTCCAACACTACGCGCTGTTTCCACACATGCCCGTTGAAGAGAATGTTGCGTTCGGGCTCGAGGCGCGCGGCGTTCCAAAAGCAAAGCGCCTGGAGCGTGCGCGCGCGGCTTTGGAATCCGTTGGATTGGGCGGGGCCGGCCGGCGTGGAATACAGTCGTTATCCGGAGGCGAGCAGCAGCGAGTTGCTCTCGCTCGCGCGCTCGTGATCGAACCGCAGGTTCTGCTGCTCGATGAGCCGCTCTCGAACCTCGATCCAACTCTTCGACAAACAACTCGCGATGAGCTGCGCGCGATGTTGCATCGGGTTGGCGTGTCCGCGTTGTTCGTGACACATGATCAGGAGGATGCGTTCGCGATTGCAGACCGGATCGCTGTTATCAGAAAAGGGAAGCTGCTCCAGATTGGAACACCGGATGATTTGTATTCACGCCCCGCTTCGCTTGGAGTAGCGGGCTTTATCGGCCGCTCGACGATACTCCCTGCTGAGAATGTTGGTAGTGATCGCGCTGCAATCGTGATCGGTGGAGTGCGAAAGGAGTTCGCTGTCACCCGGGCTCCGGGTTCCGAGGCTGCGCGCGAGGTGAAAGCGGTTCTTCGACCTGACGCACTGGATCTCGTTGCTCCAGACACGGACGGCGCGTGGCCGGGGGAAGTTCTGACGAGACGATTTGCAGGTGGCTTTGCCGTTTATCGCGTGAAGCTCACGGGCGATGTCGTGATGGAAGTCGAGTCGAGCAGAATGGAAGTGCGCGAGGGAGATCGAATGAGCGTTATCATCTCGCGCGAGCCGGTACCGACGGTCGAGGGCAGTGGCGCGTAATCGCGGTGGATTGCGGGGAGGTGTGGGCAACTGGATCATCGCGCTGCCCGTGCTTGCATTGCTGCTTTGGAGTGTCGTGTATCCGAATGCGGCAGTCGTCGCGGGAAGTTTTGAGAATGGGCTGGGACATTGGCGGGAATTCGCTGCAAGCTCTGCAGATCGCGAAGCGTTAACTACGACGCTTTTCATTTCGTTCGTGTCTGTAATCGCGTCACTGATCATCGGTGTTCCGCTCGCATTCCTGCTCGAGCGTTTCGATTTTCCCGGCCGCCGGATTTTGAAAGCAGTTGCCACACTGCCTGCTGCGCTTCCGCCACTCGTTGGGGTAATCGCGTTCCTGTTTCTGTACGGCGAGAGCGGTCTCGTAACACGAGGACTGCAACGTCTGCTCGGACTGCAGAACGCTCCGTGGAGATTAACCGGCGTGTGGGCGATCATCTTTGTCCACGCGTACACGATGTATGTCTACGTTTTCCTGTTCGTATCGGCGGGTCTGCAACGTTACGATACGACTCTCGACGAAGCCGCCGACGGTCTTGGCGCGACTGCGTCACAACGACTACGACGTGTGACGCTGCCGCTCTTGATGCCGGCGATCGCCGGCTCGATGCTTCTCGTATTCATGACGTCGCTAGGCTCGTTCTCTGCGCCGTACGTATTCGGAGGAGGAATTCGGGTATTATCGACGCAAATAGTTGCGTCGAAGCTGAATGGAGAGATTGGGCTCGCATACGTCGAGACGACCGTGTTGGCGTTGAGCGCGGTGGCAGGATTGATGTTGTTTCGATGGCTCGAGCGAAAGCGCAAATACACGCTCGCGGGGAAGGGTGCGACCACGAGACGCGTGATCCGGTCGCGTGGTGCGCAGCTCGCCGCAGCAATTCTGGCCTCGGTTACCGTCATCGTTCTGGTTCTCCCGCATCTTATGGTCGTACTCGTTTCATTTGCGCGAGATGGCGCGTGGACAACGCAAGTGATTCCGCCCGAGTACACGCTCGAGAATTACCGCCGCCTTTTTTCGGAATCACAGCTTTGGCGGCCAATCCTGAATAGCGTGTCGATGGCGCTGATTGCGACTGCTGCGAATGTTGTTGTTTGCTTTGTCGCCGCGTATCTGATCGTGCTACGTCAATTCAGCGCGCGCCGACTGCTCGAGATTCTGGTTGCGCTGCCGTGGGCGATTCCTGCGACTGCAATTGCCCTTGGTCTCGCTGCGACATTCAATAGAAATGATTTGGCGACCGCGCGTCTTCTGATTGTCGGAACGTTCTGGATTCTGCCACTCGCATATTTCGTCCGCGATATTCCTCTTGTTGCGACAGCGGTCGAAGGCTCACTTCGCCAAATGGATCCATCACTCGAAGATGCTGCGCGCGGTCTGGGCGCATCATGGTGGCTTACGATGCGCCGCGTTGTGCTTCCTGCCGCACGACCTGGGCTTGTTGCCGGAGCATTACTCGCCGCCGTAACTGCCGTCGGCGAATTCGTAGCGAGCGTTGTGTTGTACACCCACTCCAATCGGCCTATCTCCATCGAGATCCTCGCGCAGCTTCGCGCTCTCGCGTTCGGAACTGCTGCGGCCTATAGCGTGTTGTTGATTGCTCTCGTGTTACTGATGACCCTCACCGCGAGAACGCTCGAAGAACGAATTGCATAATCGACCGCCGGCAGTTACTTCGTTCCAACGACGAAGGAATTTCCTTCCGAGTCTTTAAAAATCGCCGATGTACCCCACTGTTCGGTTTTGGGCGGCTGCATGAATTCGACACCCTTCGCCGAAAGCTCCGTGTACGTACGTTCGACATCGTCGGTTACAAAAGAAATCGCCGCGAACGTGCCGATTCGATCTTCGTGGCCTGGAGGTGTGAAGAGAACAACGCGCGTTTCAGCGCCGGGAATGCGAAGCTCGATCCATCGCTGCGGGCCCATTTCCTGATCGGTGGCAACTACGAATCCAAGCTTCGTTGTATAGAAATCGAGTGCTCTATCCTGATCGGCGACTGGTATGCTGCAGAACTTGATTGACTTGATCATTGATTCTCCGGTTTTCGTATCGGCAGGTTGATCCTGCAATTTCGGTTGTACAGCCGTTCGATTAAAGGCCCGCATTGACCGCTCTAGCAGCGACTGCTATAGTAGCCTCTGCTATAGACTCGGATAAGCCATCGTGAGCCAGCAGCCAGTCGATATTTATATTCTGGAGACGCTGATGCCCGACCTCGTCGGTCATGACCGGCTGCCTTCGGCATTTCTCGTGTATCTCTACCTCTGGCACAAAGCAGCCGCCAGCGATGGGTGGCGGATAGAGTTGAGCCACCGGGCTATTGCCGACGGGACAGGATTGTCGAAGCGAATAATTCAGACTGCAGTGCACCACTTGATTCGTCGAAAGCTTTTGTCGGCGAACAGGGAGACGATCACTGCCATTCCGTGTTACACAGTGATGCGGCCGTGGGCAAAACGGATGCGCAGTTGAAGCGGCGGCAGATTGTCATCATTGGAGGTGGGTTCGGTGGCCTCAACGCCGCGCGCGCACTTCGAAATGTCGATGCCGACATCACGCTGATCGATCGAACAAATCATCATTTATTTCAGCCGCTGTTATATCAAGTCGCAACTGCCGCGTTGGCGCCGAGTGACATTACAGCGCCGATCAGATGGATTCTTCGAAGGCAACAGAACACAACCGTTCTGCTCGGCGAAGTCTGTTCAATAGATACGTCGCGCAAAATTGTTTATCTCGACGACCAGAACCGGGAAATTCCGTACGATTACCTGATCGTCGCAGCGGGATCACGCCACGCGTATTTCGGTCACGAGGAATGGGAGCCGCTCGCGCCAGGACTCAAGGCGATCGAAGATGGAACGGAAATCCGCCGGCGCTTTCTGCTCGCATTCGAGCGCGCAGAGAAGGCCAAAACGGAAGCGGAGCGTGAGGAGTATTTGACCTTTGTCATTGTAGGCGCCGGTCCGACCGGAGTTGAATTGTCGGGCGCGATGCCGATGATCGCGCGCCGAGCGTTGTTTCCGGACTTCCGGCATATCGATACTCGAAAGACGAGAGTGATTCTCATCGAGGGTGGACCGAGAATACTTCCATCGTTTCCGGAATCGCTTGCAGCGACCGCACACAAGAATCTCGTGGATCTTGGCGTGGAGGTTCACACGAATTCAGTCGTGACTGAAATTCATCCTGATGTCGTGTGTGTCGGCGCTGAACGATTTCCAACGCGAACAGTTTTCTGGGCAGCCGGTAATGCTGCAGCGCCGATTGGAAAAACCCTCGGAGTGCCGCTCGATCACGCCGGGAAAGTTTTAGTAGAAGATGATCTTTCAATTCCCGGCCACCCGGAGGTGTTTGTCGTCGGCGATCTGGCGCTGATGAAGCGTGAAGGACTGCCGCCTGTGCCCGGTGTTGCACAGGGTGCGATTCAGGGCGGAAAAACGGCCGCGAAGAATATCATGCGACTCATGCGCGGCCAGCCGACGCAGCCATTTCGTTATTGGAACAAGGGTGACCTTGCCGTTATTGGACGCTCACGCGCGATCGCCGATCTGGGCAAAGTGAAATTCAGTGGCCGTTTCGCGTGGGTGTTCTGGCTCACGCTTCACATCATGTATCTCGTCGGTTTTCGAAACCGACTGAGCGTTCTCGTGCAGTGGGCATACGCGTACTTCACTTACCAGCGTGGCGTTCGGCTCATCACGAATCTAGAGAGACATGGAGAATTGACGGCCGAATTAACCCGTTGAGTTTTTGGTCAATGGTTCTCGGCAATCAGGTAGCGGGTTTTCAGTCGTGCGTTTACCGACCACTCATTGCCAATGCCTAAACCGCGGCTTCGACGACGTCTGTCGTCTTTACCTTCCTCCCATCATCAATTCCAAGATTCAGGAAGATCGTTCCAATCACGAGAATCGCTGACGTGATGAACGGTACGTTCCGACCGAGATGATCGTACGACCACCCGGCCCATAGCGGAACAATTACTCTCGCCATTCCGCCGTACGCCTGTTGAACGCCCATGTAGAGCCCGCGCTCATTGGCCGGAATGACGCGAGAGAGAAGTGAAGTCACACACGGAAATGTGAACGCGGTGCCCAGTGGAATGCAGGCGATTGCGAGCGCCAGCAGCATGTAGTTGTGCACGAACGGGAAAGACACCAATCCCATCGATAACAACACGAGACCAATTCGTGAGAGCTGTGCTTCACCGAACTTGTCTACTGCCCAGCCAAGAACTCCAGCGCGCGTGATGACGGAAATTGTCCCGATGTAAGTGAAGAAAATCCAGACGCGTCGCTCGGTGACTCCGAATCGATCCATTAAAAACAACGCGAGAATCGCCGACATACCGGAGAACGCTCCCATGGCGATTGCGTAAATCCAGATCAAGCGCGGACCGGGCTCCCTCGCGTGGGTGATCACATACGCAAGTGCCTGTCTCGACGCCCTCGGCTTTTTCACATGTTGCTTCGGGTCGCCTTCGATCTCGCGTGATTCGCTTAGAAATTTCCACGCGAACAGCATGTTCGTCATACACAGCGCCGCAGCTACGAGGCCAGGACCGCTTGGGCCTGCAAGAAGCGCGAGTGAGCCGAGTGGAGGTCCGAGCGCCACTCCCACATTGGTTGCAGCGGAGAGCCATCCCAAAGCACGCGCGCGATTCTTCACATCGGTTGCATCTGCGACATAGGCTTGAATCACTCCGACGGTTCCACCGCCGGCGCCCTGCACAACGCGCGACACGAGAAGCAGCCAAAGTGAATTTGAGAACGCAAACACGATGTATGCGATCGCGGCCGCGCCGAGCCCGACAAGCAGTGCAGGCCGGCGTCCATAACGATCAGAGAAACGACCCCACAGCGGCGCACTGATAAGCTGCGCGGCAGTGAACGATCCTATGAGAAGTGTCACCATCAATGCGCTCGCACCGAATGACCGGGCGTAGAACGGCATCAATGGCAGGATCATCAGCAGCCCCACCATGTCCACAAACGCGGTGATGATGAGGACCAGCAACTTCCTGAACACTTCTAGTGTTCCGCTTTTCCCAGCGCCGCAGGAGGAACTGCGCGTCCGACAACGCCGGCGAGCGCGACGATGGTCAGAACGTAGGGGATCATCTCCACGAACTGTGACGGAATGATGTGATTCCCCTGAAGTTGTATCTGTAATGTTTCAGCGGCAGCAAAAAGAAGACACGCAAGTGCGGCGCGCACTGGATCCCATCTTCCAAAAATCACCGCCGCGACAGCAATAAATCCTCGGCCCGCCGTCATCTGATCAGTGAACTGATGCTGATCGAGTGCGAGGTAAACACCTCCAAGTGCCGCGAGCATTCCGGAAACTGCGACGGCGACATATCGCACGCGGGAAACGGGAATGCCAACGCTCTCTGCTGCATCTGGATGCTCGCCAACAGCGCGCACGCGAAGTCCAAACCGCGTTCTGTAGAGAATGAACGCGAGCACAGGCGCGACAAGAAGGCCAATCCATAAAAGCGGATTATCGAATCCGTGCGCAGCCTGGCTGGCGTCGAAACCGTTGATGCGCGGGGAATTCGACGAGCTCGCAAAGGCGAGCTTGAGAAAAAATCGAGTTGCGCCGATAGCAAGAAGATTGATTGCAATTCCAACGACAACTTGATCAGCGCGATAGCGGATTGTCGCGACGGCGTGAATCAATCCGAAGATCAGCCCGCCAAGTATTCCGGTGAGCACGCCAACCCACGGATTACCAGTGTAGTGTGCGCCGAGCGTTGCGCCAAATGCTCCGCTCAGCATGAAGCCTTCGAGAGCGAGGCTGATAATTCCCGATCGCTCAGCAATCACACCACCGCTCGCCGCGAACAGATACGGCACAGCGATGCGAATCATTTGCGTCAGGAACGAGAACGGATTCATGCTGCCGCCGGTTTCCGTGCGTGACGTAACGCGCTGCGAACTTCAGGAACAGACATCGCGACCGCGATGATCACAACAGCCTGAAGCACTTCGACCATCTGCTTTGGAACGAACGCATGGATTGCCAATCCCCCCTGCGAAAGCGTCGCAAAGAATACCGCAGCGAGGACAACACCAAGCGGATGATTTCTCCCGACTAATGCGACAGCAATTCCCAGGAAACCGGAACCGCCTGCAAATCCATCTTCATAGTAGTGTTTGTAGCCGAGTACGTAGTTGATGCCACCGAGTCCCGCGATTGCGCCCGATAACGTCAGAGCGCGAAACAAAACTCCGCGAACGTTGACGCCACCGTATTCCGCTGCATCGGGCTGTAATCCAACCGCGCGGAGCTCGTAACCTCGTTTCGTGCGGAACAGGAGAAACCACACTGCAACAGCAGCCAGAAGAGCGGCGACAATCGTAAAATTTGCAGCAGATCCGTGAAACGCCGGGAAAGCATCAGCGAGTCTGGGAACCGCGCCCGTGTGAATGTCCGGCGAGTGAAGTGTTTCAGGAACGTGAAGGCGAGTTGCAATAATCCAGTTCAGCAACGCGAGCACGACGAAGTTCAACATGATTGTTACGATCACTTCGTGCGCACCGAACTTGACGCGTAGATACGCTGGTATCGCGCCTACAATTCCTCCGCCTAGCGCGGCGGCGATCATGCATAACGGAATGCCGAAGACTGCTGGTACTGATGGCGAAAGTCCGAGACCAACAAGAGCAGCGAGAAATCCACCCGCCGCGAGCTGACTCTCTGCACCGACGTTGAAAAGGCCCGCGCGAATGCCAAGTGAAACAGCGAGACCCGTGAACGTCAGCGTCGTCGCCTTATACAAAACCTGCCCGAATCCGTACGCGTTGCCCCACGTTCCTTCGAGCAAAAGCTTGTAGACAGTTCCAGGCGACTGACCGTAGCTCATAATGAGCAGGTCACCGCAAATCAGTGCAACGAGCAATGCAACGAAAGGAGGAAATAATGCTTCCTCGAGCTGTTCTCTAAATCGTGACGTCACGCCGCAGATTCCTTGCGAGTTCCTATCATGAATTCGCCGAGCGATTCTTCGCTTGCGCCAGCGACAGGCATCACGACCGCAAATCGTCCGCGGTACATGACTGCAACGCGATCCGCGAGCGCGAGAACTTCATTCAGCTCCGCTGATACCAGCAGGATCGCTTTGTTTTCAGCACGTGCGGCGCGAAGCCGATCATGAATGAACTCGATCGCGCCGACGTCGACGCCGCGAGTCGGCTGTGAAGCGAGAAGAACATTGAAATCGTGTCCCATCTCACGCGCGATGACGACTTTCTGCTGATTTCCTCCTGAAAGTGCGCGTGCCGGCAATGCTCCATTCGGAGGCCGAATGTCGAACGCTTCTATCTGCTCTCTCGCATTTGTCTCGATGCGATCCGCATCGAGCACACCACCGCGTCGCGATGTGAAATTATCCTGTCGTCCAAGAAGCAGATTGTCGGCAATCGAGTAATCGAGGATGAGGCCTCGTCGATGTCTGTCCTCAGGGATGTGCGCCAGTCCCGCTGCGCGCCGCTCTTCGACATTCGAGGTCGATACATCGTGTCCGGCAATTCGAACTGTCCCTGATTCCGCTTTTGTAAGTCCGGCGATCGCTTCGATGAGCTCTGTTTGACCGTTGCCTTCGACACCCGCGATACCAAGTATCTCACCGGGCTGAATACTGAATGACACGCCATCGACCACACGTGTCTTCCGCGATCCAATAACGACAAGGTCTTTAACTTCGAGCGCTGCGCTGTACGACTCAGTCGCCGCTGTTTCCTGCGGAGTAGGGTGAGTAGTTGTACTAAAATCTGTTTCGCTCTGCTGTTGACGCGACATCAGCGCGACGTCACGTCCGACCATCGCTCGCGCAATTTCCTGAGGAGAAGTCGACGCAGTGTGCAGACGCTCGACAGTCTGTCCCGCACGCATGACAGTGATAGTGTCGGACAAGTCCATCACTTCGTCGAGCCGGTGCGTTATGAGGACAATCGTGCCGCCCGAATCGCGGAGACGACGCAATACTGTCCACAGCTCCTTTACTTCAGGAGGAGAGAGAACGGCCGTCGGCTCGTCCAGAACAAGAATTCGCGCGCCACGGAAAAGAGTTTTCAAAATTTCGACGCGCTGGGCTTCTCCAACTGACAGCTCGGAAACTTTCCGATCCGCAGAAACGACGAGACCGGTTTCCTTGCTCAATTTCTCGACTTCGGCGACAGCGCTCGCGTTATCGAACATTCCGGACTTAACCGGCTCGTGTCCGAGCACGATGTTTTCGGCAACAGTAAGTGTCGGCACGAGCATGAAGTGCTGATGCACGACACCGATACCCGCCGCAATCGCCCCATTCGTATTCCATCCCGTCACCACTCGGCCATTTACTTCGACCTTGCCTGCATCCGGCTTCATCAAGCCGCCGAGGATTCGCATCAGAGTGGATTTGCCCGCGCCGTTCTCGCCGACGAGCGCGTGAATCTCGCCAGGAAGAACTTCCAATGAAGCACCACGATTTGCGCGGACCGGGCCGAATGACTTATCGATTCCGGTCATGAGAATGGCAGGACGGGTCTGCTTGTTCTCGTCCCCCTGTGGTGAAGTCATCGAGTGCTCGGAACCTTGATGCGTCCCGCTATGATCTCCTGCTTCAGCTGTTCTACGCGCGTGTGCACGCTATCGGGAATGAGCGGCTTGTTTCTGTCGTCATAGATATATCCGACGCCGCCTTCCTTCAGGCCGAACGAATAAATCCCCCCTTTGAACGTCTTGTTCTGAACGCGCTGAATTGCATCGAACACCGATGCATTCACTCCTTTCACCATCGACGTCAGAATGTGTCCGGGTGCTTCGTCGTACTGATCAGCATCGACACCGATCGCAAGCTTGCTCATTACACGTGCAGCCTCGAATACTCCCTGACCCGTCGAACCCGAAGCGTGAAAGATGACATTGACGCCTGATTGGTACTGACTGAGGGCGAGCTCTTTTCCCTTGCCTGGATTTTTGAATGCTTCCGGAGTGACACCGGCGTATTGCGCGATCACTTCGCAGGTTGGACACACCTGCTTCACGCCAGCGCGATATCCGGCTTCGAATTTGTGAATTAGAGGAATGTCCATTCCGCCAACAAATCCCACTTTCTTGGATTTTCCGACAAGCGCCGCAAGCGCGCCGACCAGAAAAGACCCTTCCTCCTCACGAAACTTGAGAGCGGCAACGTTTGGCGGCGGAGGAATCACGTTTCCATTTTTGTCGACAGCGAGCGCATAGTCGACGCAGGCAAAAGGAACGCTTGGATATTCTTTGGCGAGGTTTGTTATGTCGTCAGAAAAAATAAATCCGACGCCAATCACGAGATCCATCTTTTCCGCAGCCAGCAGTCTCAGCCCCGCTTCGCGATCCGATCCTTCTCCGGGCTCGATAAAGCGGATGTTAGCGCCGAGGACATTCGACGCACTGTCGGCCCCGGCGTAGGCGCCGTCATTGAACGATTTATCGCCGCGTCCGCCAACATCCAGAACTATCCCGACCTTCGAGCCACCCGCTTTTTCAGCGATGACCTGACTGCCATGGCCGGCAAACAACAACGCGACGTGCACGAGGAGCAGTCCAACGGCGACGATGAGGAGTTTGCGCACGGGGGAAACTTGGTTCAATGGCTTGCTCGGCGGCAAGCGTCCCGGGTTGCGGAGTTAGGAGGAAACCCATTTCATCGCGGAGGCGCGAAGGCGCGGAGCAAACAACTTCTTTTTAGAGTAACAAGAGAGTTTGGGAGAAACTTGCGCTTGCCCTTCTCCCTTTCTTTCAGTTTCCTCTAATAAAAATTCTGTTTGCTCCGCGCCTTCGCGCCTCCGCGATGAAATGGGTTCCTCCGAACCTCCCCGAAGACCCTTTCTATAGAGAGCGGATAACGATTGATTTCTCCGCATGACAGACCGTGTTCGAACCCGCTTTCTCGTCGTCGGGAGCGGCGTTGCCGGTCTGCACACCGCTTTGCGGGCATCGACGGAAGGCGATGTCATGGTTCTGACAAAGCGGTCCCTGTTCGATAGCGCGACGGCGTACGCTCAAGGCGGCATTGCTGCCGCCCTTGGAGCTGGAGACTCGCCCGAGCTCCATCGCCGGGACACCCTCGCTGCCGGTGCAGCTTTATGCGATGCGGAAGCCGTTGAAGTACTCGTGGAAGAAGGTCCGGCCCGTGTGCGTGAGCTGCAAACCGCCGGCGCGCATTTCGATCTCGAGCCTGGCGGCGATTTCAAGCTCGGCCGCGAAGCCGCACACTCCCGGCGCCGCATCGTCCACGCACGAGGAGATCAGACAGGCGCCGAAGTAGCCCGCGCGCTGATCGAGCGCACCCGGAAAAGCAAAAGAATCGAAGTCCTCGAGCGAACGCGTGTGCTCGAGCTGATCGTCTCCGATCGAAAGTGTTACGGAGTTCGAGCAACGGTCGCGGGCAAGGCGACTGACATCATCGCCGACGCAACTGTCCTCGCAACCGGCGGATGTGGCCAGGTGTACAAATACACGACCAACCCCCAGGTAGCGACAGGCGACGGTTATGCGATCGCACACCGCGCAGGCGTGAAGCTCGCCGACATGGAGTTTGTTCAGTTCCACCCAACTGCGCTCGAAACACCGGAGAATCCACTCGCTTTGATTTCCGAAGCGGTGCGCGGTGAAGGTGCTATTCTCGTGAACGATGCTGGAACGCGCTTCATGGTTAAGCGGCACCGCCTTGCCGAGCTTGCTCCACGCGACGTTGTCGCGCGCGAGATATTTCGCGAGCGAGCGCGCGGAAGCCGCGTCTGGCTCGACGCGCGGAAACTCGGCGCATCGTTTCGAAAACGCTTCCCGGGAATCTTCGCTCTATGCCAGGCACGTGGAATAAATCCGGGCAAAGATCTCATTCCTGTAATTCCAGCCGCGCATTACATGATGGGCGGGATCGTTACGGATTTGATCGGACGATCTTCACTCGAGCGGCTATATGCGTGCGGCGAGGTATCCCGAACAGGCGTACATGGCGCAAATCGTCTTGCATCGAATTCACTTCTCGAAGGTCTCGTGTTTGCGGAGCGTGTCGCGCGCGATATGATCACGCGGCCAAAGTTGACTGGAGTTCCTCGAAAGAAATCATGGGATGCGCCACCACTGGTCGATCGTGGAGCGGCGCAGGTTGCAGCTGACGATATCCGAAGCGTGATGTGGGACAACGCCGGTATCGCGAGAACCGCGAAAGGATTGCGAGATTGCCTTTCATATTTATCTGCAATCGCGGAGCGGCTTCCAGTTGGCGCAACCGAAGAAGAAAACATGGTGGATACCGCGCGCTTGATTACGGAGGCTGCGCTTATGCGGAAGGAATCGCGCGGCGGACATTTCAGAACAGATTTCCCGCATACGAAGCGCAAATGGCAGGGCAGACATATAGAATGGTAGCATGGCAACTTCAGCACTAAATCCGCCCCGGACACGGGGCCACGATGTAACTGAGCTCCAAACAGAAATCAAACGCCTCGCGCGCGAAAAAAACGCGGTTATTCTCGCACACAACTACGAGCGCGCCGAGGTGCAGGACGTCGCGGATTTCGTCGGCGACTCACTCGGACTGAGCCGCGAAGCGGCAAAGACGGAAGCCGACATCATAGTATTCTGCGGCGTTCACTTCATGGCCGAGACGGCGGCGATCCTGTCGCCGAACAAGATGGTTTTGTTGCCGGATCTTGCAGCGGGATGTTCGTTGGCCGCAACGATCGACGGAGACCAGCTTCGTGAGTGGAAAGCAGAGCATCCAGGTGCAGTGGTGGTCTCATACGTCAACACGACGGCCGACGTGAAGGCCGAGAGTGATTACTGCTGTACGTCGGGGAATGCGGTCGAGATCGTCAATTCCATTCCGGCTGATACCGAAATTTTGTTTCTGCCAGACATGTTCCTCGGCGCGCACGTGCGTCGCGTAACCGGCCGCAAGAACATGCATGTCTGGATGGGCGAGTGTCACGTGCACGCGGGTATCGATCCCGAGCATATCAATCTTCGGCGATCCGAGCATCCAGACGCGGAATTTCTGATTCATCCCGAGTGCGGTTGTGCAACGAGTGCAGTCGAAGCGATATCAGCCGGCGACGTCGACCCGGAAGGAGTGCAGATACTTTCGACTGAAGGAATGATCAACCGTCCACGTATTTCCGGGGCGGACGAGTTCATTGTTGCGACAGAGGTTGGGATCTTGCACCGCCTGCGCCGCGAAAATCCCACGAAGACTTTTTATCCAGCAAGCGAACTTGCGGTTTGCGCATTCATGAAAGTCACAACACTACCGAAAGTGCTTCGGTCGCTTCAGCGGTTGGAGCACCACATCACGGTCGATCCAGATACATCTGCGCGGGCGCGAATGGCTATCGAGCGTATGATCGCCATTGGGGGGAACAGGCCATTGTCGCCGAAGCCTGAAACGACAGAGGATCCGGGCGAATGAAACGGCCGCGTCGTATTGCGGCACTGGCGGCGCGTGGCTTCGAGCCCGTTCGCGGCTTGAGATTCCCCTACGCTCGGCTGATGACCACAACGATTGTGCGCGATGCTCTGGAAGAGGACGCCGCAGCGCACGACATCACGAGCATTGCGACTGTTTTATCCGACAGGCGGGCGCGTTGTTCGATTATCGCGCGTGAAGCAGGAGTGATCGCGGGAATCCCTCTCGCGCGCGAGGCGTTTCGTCAGCGTGATCCACACGCTTCAGTACGAGCGGCAGTAAAGGATGGGCAGAAAGTGAACGCAACAACTCCCGTGATGTTCGTCACCGCAACCGCGCGCGGGTTGCTTTCCGCGGAGCGCGTCGCTCTAAACTTCATGCAGCGACTTTCGGGAGTTGCGTCTCTGACTCGACAGTATGTCGACGCAGTGAAGGGAACCAGCGCAAAAATCCTCGATACTCGAAAGACAACTCCGGGTTGGCGTCGCCTCGAAAAGTTCGCCGTTCGCGCCGGCGGTGGAATGAATCATCGCATTGACCTCGGCGCGGCCGTGCTTATCAAGGACAATCATCTTACGGCGCTCGACGGTGACATCGAGCTGGGTGTTCGACGGGCGCGGGAGTTGGCGCCGGCTGGAACAGCAATCGAAGTAGAGTGCGACAACCTAGATCAGGTGCGCGCAGCGGTAGTCGCTCAAGCGGATGTGATCATGCTCGACAATATGACTAACGAAATGATGCGCGAAGCTGTCGAGCTGGTTAATGGGCGAGCTGTCACCGAGGCTTCAGGCGGTGTGACGCTCGAACGCGTTCGGTCCATTGCAGAAACGGGCGTCGACTGGATTTCCGTCGGTGCGTTGACGCATTCGGCGAAAGCGATGGATCTGGCTCTCGATTTCGAATGAGCGAGCAGGAAGTCTGTGATGTTTGTGGCTCGACAGCGATTGTCGAAATCAAGTGTAAAGTGTTGTGCCGGAACTGCGGGACGATCCTCCGCAGCTGCTCGGACCTTATAGATCGAGAATCGCGTCCCTTACGAAGTACCGTTGCTCCTCTCTAATCGTCGTCGCGATCGAGCGGCGCGTATCGTCCACATCGGCTTCGAGACCCTCGAGGGAATTCCGATTCGTGCGGAAGCGCCGGCCAGCTTCGACACAAAACAAATCGCATAGGTCAAGCTCGCGCGAGCAGCCTTCGACTCCTAACTGATCGATCAAACTCTGAGTGCGCGACATCACGCATGCTGTCGCAACCAGATCGATTGCCATGTTGGCAAGACGCTCGAGTATGAACTGCCGGTCAATGATCGCCCGCCGATGACGCATGATTGCGCGATGCGTCGCCGCCTTTAGCTCGGCGACGTGTTTCTCGAAATACGATTTGTGCTTTGCAAGCCGGGGATGCAAACGTGCATCGAGAGTAGCGCTCGCACCAAGGCGGCTGCGAATCCGCGAAGCCGCATAGCC
>DATLDN010000329.1:0-5834 GCA_035525855.1 Gemmatimonadaceae bacterium | reverse complement strand
AAACATTGTGCACCATGATCCCGACGAACGGCGGTACGCGGTGGGCGGCGATCAGATTGTCAAACGTGTTCTGCCGCCACGCATCTTCCAGAAAGTCTTCGCCGTCGTACAGAACGACGAGGTCATATGGCTTCCCCCTCGGCGCATATCCAGCCGGCAGATACACAGTCAGCTCACGATCGAGTTTCTGTATGGCACTATGAATTTTCTTTTTCTCGATGCTTCCCGTTGCGACCCCGGGTCGCTTGGCGAGCCACGGTTGTGGAACAGCTTCCGGAAGCTCCCCGATACTGTAGCACTGATACGTGCTCGTCTCGTAGGGACACGAATACTTCGGCCCATGGTTCCGCGGATCGACTTGTCTTGTAACTCGAGCCATCTCCGGCGACGGTGGACGATTGGGTTCGAGCTGGTAAATAAATCGCGCACCTTTCGGAAGTTTGACCGTCACGTACCAGATGTCGGTTTCGCCCAATCGGTGTAGCAAATCGTTGGGTCCATTCGGGACCCCGATCGACGCATTGACGTAAACGTTTCGCGTTTCGTTCTCGCCACGCCAGAGAAAAGTCACGAGATCGTATTTGGAATCCGCGGGCTCTACGAGTGGAGTTCCGGTTTTCTCGATTGTCTTCCAGAACTCTGCGGTGTTGGCATTCCCGGCCTCGATCGCTTTGCGAATGCGCTCGATGGTTGGACTCGGCTGTGGATCGGTCCACGGCACGGCCCGCATCCTTTCCTCAAGGGAGAGGCGTTCTTTGAAGGCAATCGCGTATTGGGATGCAGTCTCCCGCATGTTCGTCACGACGACTGCGTACTTTCCTGCGCCTTCAGCCGCGAAGGTTACAGGGTCGGCTCCGTCCTCCGACGCGTCGATGAACGGTCCCAACCTGAATCCGCCAGGTCTGGCGACATCGACATTGAGTCCTGTCTCGTGCGAAACGATCAGCTTCGCGTAGTCGCCGTCGCGCAGAACGATGAAAAGGCTGTCGGTCGATTTCGGTTCGATTTTCCGGCTGGCGGAATCGCCGAGTGTCAGAGTGGTTTGTGCTTCAAGGGAGCCGGTGAAGGAGCACACGGCGAGGAGCAAAAACTTGAAAACGTGATTTCGCATGTAGTGAAGGTGCATGCGAATTCACGGCGCGTCTTGAACGTGAGAAGCCTGAGAGCTTTGGTTAACTCACAGTTGGTCAACCAACGGCAGCTAACTCGGGCAAAGCGGGCGACCGGACTCGAACCGGCGACGTCCAGCTTGGGAAGCTGGCATTCTACCAACTGAATTACGCCCGCAGTTATTACAATATATTACGACAATGGCCATGGACGGTGACCTGCAGGAATTGGCTCAAAGAGCAATCGAGCTCGAATCAGTTGCCCCGTTAATAGAGCACGATCCGTCCGAGTGTGAGCAGTGCAAGGACTATCAGGCGGAGTTTCTCACCTTCGCACGCGGCGCACTTCCTAAACTTGCGAAAGGTTACCTCGACCTTAAGCGCACTTCATTAGAAGCATTCGAGAACGCAAAGCTGCGCGGAAGATTTCTCGCCGATCTCGAGGAAGAAAACGAACGGCTTCAGAAAGAGCTTACAGCACGCGAAGAAGAGCTTGACGAGCTCCAGCGCGAACCCGCTAAAAAAGGCTGGCTCAACCGCGGGTGATCCGAAATCCGGAGAGCCACAGGTGAGAATTGAACTCACGACCGCTCGATTACGAATCGAGTGCTCTACCCCTGAGCTACTGTGGCGACTCAATCAATGCCCTGGAGCGGACTCGAACCGCTATGCCTTTCGGCACCACCCCCTCAAGATGGCGTGTCTACCAATTTCACCACCAGGGCAAACCAACCTCTAAAAAAACGGGGCCGACGGGGCTCGAACCCGCGACCTCTCGAGTGACAGTCGAGTGCTCTAACCAAACTGAGCTACGGCCCCTTACTGCAGTCGCGCTCATTCACCGCGCAACGTCACACTACACCATAGCCCCAAGGGGAATCGAACCCCTCTCTGCACCGTGAAAGGGTGCCGTCCTAACCGATAGACGATGGGGCCTCTCGTCCCACAGTAGCGCTAACGGGATTCGAACCCGTGTTTGGGCCTTGAGAGGGCCCCGTCCTAGTCCCCTAGACGATAGCGCCGAAATTTCCCAACAGGCCCGGAGGGAATCGAACCCCCAACCGCCGGTTTTGGAGACCGGTGCTCTACCAATTGAGCTACGGACCTACTCTTTGTCATCGAGGGTGGCTGACGGGAATTGAACCCGCAACCCCCGGAGCCACAGTCCGGTGCTCTAACCGATTGAGCTACAGCCACCATTTACTACAGCTATCAGCCTTCAGCTATCAGCCGTCAGCTAACGTAAACTATTTCGCTCTGTCGAGGTACTCTCCCGTATTTGGATTCACTCTCACTTTCTCACCGGTGCGAACGAATTCCGGAACGTTGATCGTAACACCATTCTCGAGCTTCGCCGGCTTCTGAGACGCTGTCTTCGTCGCAGTCTTCATCACCACTGAAGTATCTACGATCTCGAACACCATCGAGTTGGGAAGATCGATGCCGATCGGCCGCCCATTGTAGTACTCGGCCTGAATCTTCATACCCGGCTGCATCCACTGCGCATAGTCGCCAAGTGTCTCTTCATCCATCTCTACCTGATCGTAATTCTCGGTGTTCATGAAGTGATACGTGTCGCCACCCTGATACATGAACTCGAGATCATGCGTCTCCATCGAAGCCTTCTCGACGGTATCCGCCGCACGGAATCGATGCTCGAAGTTCGAGCCAGAACGAAGATTCTTGAGCTTCGCCTGCACCATCGCCCGGAGATTTCCCGGAGTGTGATGCCTGAACTCTATCACCCGGCACGGATCGCCCTCGAAAACGAGAACCATTCCGCGCCGAATCTGGGTTGCTGGAAATGCCATATGAGAATTCCGTAATAAAAGAAGCGCGGCGATTGGCCCCTCCTTCAGAGGCAACCGGCCGCACGTTTCAATCGCTTGAATCGAGCCTTCAAATTTACCCAGAAAAGGGGCCTACTTCAACTTCTCGCGGCTTACTTCCGCAACAACAGGCTTGATCGCACGCCACACATTGTCCGCCACGATTTTCTCGCCCGCAAGATTTGGATGTACAGCGTCGTCCTGATTGAGCTCTGCCTTCCCCGCTACACCGTCGAGAAGAAACGGCATCAGTGCCACGCCTTCGTCCTTCGCCACCGACGTGTACGCGTTCCGAAAATCTGACGTGTACTTCACCCCGAAGTTCGGCGGCGCCTCCATTACGGCCAGGACGATCTTCGCGTTGGGCTGCGTCGCCCGAATTTTCTTCACGATTCCGCTGATGTTCGACTTGAGCTGACCTGCATCGAGGGCGCGCAAACCATCGTTGCCACCGGTTTCGACAACCACGACATCGACCGGTTTCTTTATCACCCAGTCGATACGGCGAAGCGCGCCTGCCGACGTTTCACCGGACAATCCCGCATTGATTGCTGTGATCGGGAGACCCTCGGCCGCAGCTTTCTTCGCCACGAGCTGTGGAAAGGCCTGAGACGGATCAAGGCCAAACCCCGCGGTTAGGCTTGTTCCAAAGAACAGAACCGTCGGTCGCGAGCCCGCTGAATCGGTCGACGCAGTGATCGCGGCAGATGCCGTATCGGAACGACGCGAGGCCTCTCCACCATCCATATTTCGCTCCGACTGGCAAGCGACAGTCACAATCAGAGAAATCACACAGAATTTTTTCATGCTCATTGCACAGCAAGTTACACGGGAATACAAAAGCGGTGATCAAACCCTCGCGGTTTTGAAGGATGTTTCCTTCACCGTCGAGCAGGGCGAGTTCGTCGCAATCGTTGGACCTTCGGGCAGCGGAAAGACAACGTTGCTCGGCCTGCTCGCAGGACTTGATACTCCGACGAGCGGCAAGGTGATCCTCGATGAGCACGATCTGACGATCATGTCGGAGAACGATCGCGCTCGTCTTCGCGGCGAGAAAGTCGGTTTCGTCTTTCAGACTTTTCAGCTGATCCCAACACTCACCGCGCGCGAAAACATTCAGGTTCCACTGGAGCTGCGCGGTGACGATGGTACCGAGCGCGCCACGGATCTGCTCGAGCGTGTGGGACTCTCCGCGCGAGGTCATCACTTTCCAACTCAGCTTTCAGGCGGCGAGCAGCAACGCGTAGCATTAGCGCGTGCATTCGCCAACTCCCCGAGGATTCTATTTGCGGATGAGCCGACGGGAAATCTCGACGCCGCCAGTGGAGCGCGAGTTTTCGATCTCCTCGCGTCGTTGAATCAGGAATCAGGATCTACGATCGTTCTGGTCACCCACGATTCGGTACTTGCCAGCCGCGCGTCGCGCACGATACAGCTCAGTGACGGTTGTGTCGTGAGTGACACACGGAGATCAGTGTGACGGCGACTAAAATGAGCACACGCCGGGCAGGACTCCGTCGCCTGCTTGCACTGACGTGGCGGGAAAGTCGGACCGCGCGCCGGCGTCTTCTGTTGTACATGTCGTCGATTTCGCTTGGCGCAGCAGCGCTCGTGGCGATCGACTCGTTCGCCGACAACGTGAAACGATCGATTCGCGAGCAATCGCGCGCAGTCGTAGGCGGAGACCTGGTGTTTCGCGCGCGCAAGCCGTATACCGATGCGCAGAAAGCACTTCTCGATACGCTCGCTCAAAGATCGCGCGCCCAATACGCGCGCGTCGTGACATTTCCTTCAATGGCGTTCGTACCGCGCACTGGTGCGACACGACTGTCACAGATTCGGGCGGTCAGCGCGAACTATCCGTTTTATGGCGCGATCACCACAACTCCCGCGGGTCAATGGCAGCGTTTGAAGGATGGTGCAAACGCGCTCGTTGATCCGTCGCTGCTCGTAACACTGAATGCGCGCGTCGGAGACACACTCGCGCTCGGGTACGGACGCTTCAAGATCATCGGAACTCTCAAATCCGTTCCTGGAACTCCAGGCGTCGCCGAGATAATCGGCCCTCGCGTTTTTATTCCCGAGCGCTACGTCGCTGAGACGCAGCTTCTCGTTTTCGGAAGCACCGCTGAGTACGGAACGATCGCTCGGCTGCCAGATGGAGTAGATCCTGGAAAAGCGATAAAACCATTTCGCAAATCCTTCGCGAAAGCGCAGCTGCGATTCATGACAGTGAATGAATCGGAGGACCAGGCGATGCGCTCCATTAATCAGCTCAGTCGATTCATTGGAATAGTCGGGCTGATCGCACTGTTGCTTGGCGGTGTCGGTGTAGCCAGCGGCGTTCGTGCATATGTCGCGCGAAAAATCGACACCGTTGCAATTCTCAGATGTCTGGGCGCATCCAGTGGTGACGTGCTCGCTATGTATGTTGCGCAAGCAGCGGCAATGGGCCTCATCGGAGCGCTCGCGGGAGCAGCGCTCGGCGTATTCGTTCAGTTCGGATTGCCGCACGTGTTCAAGGATTTTCTTCCGGTAGACGTAGCGATTCAGCTCGAGCCGCAGGCAATTCTGACAGGAGTTGTGATAGGCGGATGGATTGCGCTCATCTTCGCTTTGCGGCCGTTGCTGGCACTTAGAAACGTCTCACCACTACAGACGCTTCGTCGCGATGCAGATTCGGAAGTGTTGCGAATGCGCTGGAACGACTGGCCGAGGTTAGCTGTCGATGCCGCTCTTATCGCAAGCGTTGTCGCGATTGGATTGATGCGCGCCGCGAACATCAAACAGGGTTTTTGGATCAGTGTGGCTACGGGTGGCGCGATTGCAATTCTTGCCGCTGGTGCGACGCTGTTGTCATTCGTTGCACGGAAAACACTTCGCTCCCGGTGGCGAT
>DATLDN010000328.1:0-3531 GCA_035525855.1 Gemmatimonadaceae bacterium | reverse complement strand
TGGTTCGGCGGCGTCTCTCGCGTTGTTGGCGAGCTGTTGTCCAGCGGCGAGTGGCGTCTTGACGGCTACGTCGATAATCTTGCATGGCTCAGGAAGTCTGCACCCTCGAGGTGAGCTGGTGACGATCTCGATTTCGGTAGTCACATGCGCTCACAACCCACGTCCCGATTACGTGGAAGCAGTGACCGCGGCCCTGCGCCGGCAGACTTTGGACCGGTCGAATTGGGAATACGTCCTGATAGACAATGCTAGCCGCAATCCGCTTGCTGAATTAGTGGATCTCGGGTGGCATGAGAACGCGCGGCATGTGCGAGAAGAGAAGATGGGACTCACGGCAGCGCGGCTGCGCGGAATTCAGGAGTCACTCGGAGCCACGATTGTATTTGTGGACGACGATAATGTCCTGGATCCAGATTACCTCGAAAACGTTGCTGCTCTCGTGAATAATTGGCCAATGATTGGTGCGTTCAGTGGACAAGTCCGACCTTCGTTTGAGCAGGAGCCTCCGTCGTGGACGCAGAAGTACTGGAATCGGCTGGCAATCAGGGAATTCGACCGCGATCGATGGTCGAATATCCCGATGCTTGACGACACGACACCCAACGGCGCTGGGTTGTGCGTCGCTCGAAAGGTAGCGACGGAGTACGCGCGCTATCACACGAACGGCATGCGGTCATTCGTGCTCGATCGCTCGGGGGAGAGTCTGCTTTCTGCGGGAGATCTTGATCTCGCTACAACTGCGTGCGATCTCGGCTTGGGCAATGGGCTTTTTGCGTCGTTAAGGCTGACGCATCTCATGCCGGCCCAGCGGCTCGAAGAACCGTATCTTCTGAGGCTGCTGGAGGATCAGACTTTTTCTGCGGTAGTTCTTGAATCTTTTCGACGCAAACATTATTCCGAGACACGAGCTGGGTTTAGCTCCGCCCTAGCCGCGCGCCTGAGAGAGATGAGAGGCACTGCCCGCGATCGCCGATTTAACAAGGCGGCGAAAAAGGGACTCGCGCGCGCGCAGGTTTATCTCTCGGGGACGCCGTGAGCGAATTGATCAATCGTGGGCGCCCACGCGTTTTGCTCGTTCCTGATTCCAGTTATTGGATCCTCGGCACGATAGCTAAAGCGATCTCGACATCAAATCGAGGAATCGAAACCACGATCGTTTCCGGCCCGATACTCGATCGCTTCGCTTCGAAGGACGATCGGTTTTTTGACAGATTCGATCTGGTTCATTTCATCTGTCCGTATGCGTCGCAGCGTTGGCTGCCTATGCTGCGTGATAACCTGCCTGTTGTAACGAGCCACCACCACGTCACTGACTGGGCCCGGATAAGTCACAACATCGATGGGGATGCGATCGTCACAGGGTCTATGCAGTGGGCTGATGACATAGTTGCAAGAGGGGCAGACGCCGCGCGCGTCGTAAGCGTGCCCTACGGCGTTGACACGCAACTTTTTCGGCCGCCTAAAAACAATGAATCCGCACAACGAAAGCAGCAGATCGGGTTGGATGGCGCCGCCCCAGTTGTTGGATTCTTTGCCAAGCGGGGCAGTAACGACGATGATCGAAAGGGAATCGATGTATTCACAGAAGGTGTAAAGCATCTCAAGGCATTGGTCCCGGATGTGGCTGTGCTGATCGTTGGACCCGGATGGCGGCAGCTGGTCCAGGAGCTACGCGCCGCCGAGATCAGATGCAAATGGTTCCCGTTCATCGAAAACATGAGGGATCTCGCACCGCTTTATCATGCACTCGATTTCTATTGGGTGACTGCGCGGGTCGAAGGCGGACCGGTACCGCTTCTCGAAGCTATGAGCTCCGGTGTGTGTTGCCTTTCTACTCGCGTTGGACTAGCTCGTGAGCTCGTCAACGACGGGGAGAACGCTGTGTTTCTTCCGATGAACGATCCGGAGGCGTTTGCTGCAACGACCGCACGCCTTTGGGATGATTCGGAATCGCGTCGTCAACTTGGCGCTCAGGGCAGAGCGTGCGTGGTACGAGAGATGGATTCCGCGAAAACGCTCGCACGCATGAGCAGTGTGTATGACACGGCCGCAGGAACTTTTTTCAAGAGAACCGGGCGAAGCGTTGCATCGTTCAGCACACCGGGAGAACGTCAGGCTCCGACGAATGCAAAGGCTGTCAGAAGTGACGCACTCAATGCATCCGAGCGCAAGCGCGTGAGGATGCTCGAGGCGCTCGAGTGGAGTGAGAACCTGGTACTGTATCAGCGTCAGCATGCGGCGGCATTTCGACTCATCACAAAGACTTGGCTGCAAAACCCCATGTCGATCGAACCTCCGAGAACTATTCTGAGGCGCTTTCTTCCTGCTCCGCTAGTGAGGGCGGTCGTGAAGGCGCGGCACAGTCTGATGCGTGGGAGCCCGAGTTCGGTGGACTCATCGGGGGCCGGCGGGCGTTGATCTCCGTGATCATGTGCAGCCATAATCCGCGGCCAGCGTATATAACTGAGTCGCTGGAGTCTCTCAGATCGCAGACACTGCCAGTCTCGGAGTGGGATCTGACCCTGATTGACAATGCGAGCGCAACACCGTTGAAAGAAACTGTTGTCTGTGGGTGGCATCCGCGCAGACGCATCATTCGCGAAGAGGCCCTCGGCTTGACACACGCGCGGCTTCGGGGAATCCGGGAGACGACCGGGTCCATTCTAGTGTTCGTTGATGACGACAACATTTTGAACCCTGATTACCTCCAACGGGTGATCGAAATTGCGTACGCAAATCCCCACATCGGCGCATGGGGCGGCGGCGCGAAGCCTCGCTTTGAAAAGGACCCACCACTCTGGACGCGCCGCTTCTGGGGCAATCTCGTGATCAGGGATATTGAGCAGGACTCCTGGTCGAACCTTTATCACACCCACTCGACAGTTCCACTTGGCGCGGGACTTTGCGTTCGGCGAGAAGCGGCGCAGTACTACGTAAAACTCCACGATGATGGACAACGAGGGATGATGCTCGACCGGGCAGGAACTCAACTCCTGTCAGGCGGCGACACGGATCTCGCGCTGTGCGCCCTCGACATCGGGCTCGGCTGCGGAAACTTCAAAGCGCTTTCGCTTGTGCACATCATCCCGGCAAATCGCCTGGAAGAGAGGTATCTCATCAACCTGGCCGCTGGAATCGCGTATTCGGCCGTTGTGCTCCGATCTTTCCGCCCCTCCGTTTGTCCGCCAGAGATGGAACGCCGTATTGTCGGAAGAATCGCTGACGGATTGCGAATGATTCGTGCAAACCCTCTCGAGCGTCGTTTGAAGCGTGCATTAGGTACGGCAGAAGAAGATGCGCGAAAGGATCTCGCGCATTTCACGGCAAGGAGCTTATAAGCATGAGTCATGTCTACTAACTGGTTGCCACTACCAAACAAGCTGCGCACCCTTTTGCAGCTTCTTAATGGCATACTCGTGCAATACGGTTGGCTCAAATCGCTAATCGGTGGAAAGCCCGTAGATAAAGATGGTATGCCGGTGCCATGGTTCACGTATCCGGCCATCGACTTCATCAAACAACTCGACTTTT
>DATLDN010000320.1:0-13310 GCA_035525855.1 Gemmatimonadaceae bacterium | reverse complement strand
GGCCGCTCGATGGATTATGGACCATGGCCCGAAGCACGTAATCATCAAGAAGGGCGAGCATGGTGCGCTGATGTTCAGTGGCGAAAGCGTATTCTTTGCTCCTGCGTATCCACTCGAGAGCGTGTTCGACCCTACAGGCGCGGGTGATTCGTTTGCCGGAGGGTTCATCGGATATCTCGCGCGCACCGGTGAGCTCAGTGACTCGAACATGCGACGCGCCATGATGTACGGATCGGCGATGGGCTCATTCGCGGTCGAGAAATTTTCTACCGAACGCCTGGTGAACCTCACGCGTCCCGAGCTCGATGCACGTGTACGCCAGCTTCGCCTGCTTACTACATTCGAGGAAGAGCTTCCAACGTGACGTCCGACGCGCTCCGCTACTCCACTGCGGGCGTTGATATCGATGCGTCCGACGAAGCGAAGAAGCGAATCGCCAAACTTGTTTCGTCAACATTCAATGATAGAACCGTCGGCGCGTTTGGCGGTTTTGGGGGAATGTTTCGTGTTCCGTCGGGAATGCGGAAGCCTGTGCTTGTCTCGAGCGCGGACGGAGTGGGAACAAAGATTCGTGTAGCGATAGAAGCAGGTCGTCACGACACGATTGGGCACGATCTCGTGAACCATTGCGTGAATGACATTCTCGTCCAGGGCGCGAGACCGCTGTTCTTTCTCGACTACGTCGCATTCGGAAAGCTGGACCCGGCGATTGTAGAAGCAGTGGTGCGCGGTGTCGTAGCGGGATGCAAAGAGAATGGCTGCGCGCTCGTCGGCGGTGAGACTGCGGAAATGCCCGGCATGTACAACGAAAAGGACTACGACCTCGCGGGCTTTATCGTCGGGTGTGTCGAGGAAGACGAGATACTCGGCGCGCATCGTGTTGCAGACGGTGACGTTCTGATCGGGTTTGCGAGCTCAGGCCTCCACACGAACGGATATTCGCTCGCGAGAAAAATCGTGAGCGATAAAATGCGTCTCTCTTCAGAAGATCCTTTTCCGGGTTCAAATGCCACGACCGCTGATACGCTTCTGACTGTCCATCGATCATACCTGTCGGTGCTCAACCAGCAGCTCGACAAAATTCATGCGATGGCGCACATCACGGGCGGGGGCATTCCCGGAAACTTGAACCGCGCGCTGCCACCATCACTCGACGCCTTCGTCGATACTCACACATGGAGCACTCCGGCGTTGTTTGCCGAGCTCGAAAGAGCGGGGAACGTTTCGCGTGACGAAATGCTGCGGGTTTTCAATATGGGCGTCGGCATGATCGTGATCGCTCCGCCTGAAAACGCCGATGTGATTGTGCGATCTGCCGACGCTGCCGGAATTGGCGCGTGGACGATGGGTGAAGTGAAACCCGGGAGCGGAAACGTCGTTTTCGCCTGATTCGGTCGACGCCCAGCGTTACATGGCCCGTGCGCTCTGGCTGGCGCTGAAAGGTTGGGGACAAACAAAACCCAATCCTATGGTTGGCGCTGTCATTGTTCAGGATGATGAAATAGTTGGCGAAGGATTCCACGCTCGCGCGGGAGAGCCTCACGCGGAAGTTCTCGCGATACGAGACGCGGGCAAGCGCGCGCGTGGCGGAACACTTTATGTAAATCTTGAGCCATGCAATCACCACGGACGTACGCCTCCGTGCACTGAGTCGATTATTTCCGCAGGTATTACACATGTAGTTGCAGCAACGACCGACCCAAATCCTGAAGCATCAGGCGGCGCGGGAAAACTTCGCGAGAACGGGATCACAGTGGACATCGGCGTCCTCGAGGCGGAGGCACGCGAGATCAACGCGTCGTGGATTGCATCCTTTGCGCTGAATCGCCCTTACATCACACTCAAGCTAGCGGTTTCTCTCGACGGCGCGATTGCAGACGCGAAACGCAGCAGAGGTTGGCTGACGGGCACTGAGGCACGCGCGGAAGTTCAGCGGTTACGCGCGGTAAGCGATGGTGTTGCGGTGGGAATCGCAACCGCAATTGCAGATGATCCGCTACTTACTGCACGCGTTGATCCACCACCGGTGAGTCAGCCTGCGCGAATTGTCTTTGATCGCCACGGGCGGTTAAGTCCTACGAGCGCACTCGCGCGCACAGCTCACGACGTGCCAACCATTATCGTAACTACGACGCGCGCAAAACTGCTGCCCGATCTCGAATTCGCAGGTGTTCAACAAATCGCTGCTCACAATCTCGACGAAGCGCTGAAAAAATTGAAAGAGCGTGGCATCAACTCGCTACTCGTCGAGGGCGGCGCCGGCGTTACCGCATCGTTTCTCGCCGAGGGCGTTGTTGACCGAATGATTATCTTTCAAGCTCCAATCGTACTTGGTGCGGGATCACTTGGCGCATTTTCAGGAATTGCCCCGCACGATCTCGAGCATGCACCACACTTTCATGCACTGAGAACCGAGCGCTTCGGTGACGATGTCATGACGGTTTATTCTCCATCGACGAGCTGATGTTCACCGGATTGATCGAAGAAGTCGGCACAGTTGCTGGAATCAGCGACTCAGACGAGGGTCGCGAAATATCGATTGATTGCTCCTTCAGAGATCTCGTCGACGGAGAAAGCATTGCCGTGAACGGCGCGTGCCTGACCGTCCTCGAAAGCCGCGAATGTGCGTTCAGAGTCGCAGCAATTGAAACGACGCTCGGCCGAACGACGATCGCGGAATGGCATGCAGGGAAAAGAGTCAACCTCGAGCGTGCATTGCGTGCTGACGCGCGACTCGGAGGGCACATCGTGCAAGGTCACGTAGATGCAGTGGGAATTGTGTCATATGTCGAAGAATCAGGCGACGCAACGCTCGTCGGCATCGATCTTCCAAATGGAATTGCCGAGACGCTGGTTCCCCTTGGATCGGTGGCGATCGACGGCGTTAGCCTCACTGTGAACGCCCTAATCGGCAGCCGGTTGCAAGTATCGCTCATCGAATACACCTTGAAACACAGCGCCCTCGGGGAGTTGGAGGCTGGCAGTCGCGTACATGTCGAGACTGACGTCATCGGCAAGTACGTGAAGCGACTTGTCACTCCCTACACGGCTCATCTGAAGGAATAACGCAAGGAACTGAAATGGCATTTGGAGCAGTAGAGCAGGCGATCGAAGACATTCGCGCAGGGAAGCTCATACTTGTTGCGGACGATGAAGACCGCGAAAACGAGGGAGATCTCATTTGCGCGGCGTCGCTCATCACGCCCGAGCTCGTGAACTTCATGATTCGAAATGGCGGCGGGCTTATCTGTCTCGCACTCACAGGTGAGCGAGCCGACCAGCTTCGTTTGCCTCAGCAGACTCAACACAACACCGAAGAGCAACGAACCGCGTTCACAATCAGCATCGATGCTGCCCATCGCTTTGGAGTAACAACAGGAATCAGCGCACAGGATCGTGCGAAAACAATTCAGGTTGCAGTTGACGGAGCAACGGTTCCCGCTGATTTGAGGCGGCCTGGACACATTTTCCCTTTACGCGCTCGCGAAGGCGGCGTGCTGCAGCGCGTCGGTCACACTGAAGCTGCAATCGATCTCGCTCGGCTGGCCGGGGTTTATCCGGCGGGTGTCGTTTGCGAAGTGCTCAACGAAGACGGGACGACTTCACGTCGTCCGCAGCTCGAAGACTTTGCAAAGAAACATGGACTGACCTTCATCACCGTCGCGCAGCTAGTCGCGTATCGACTCCAATCGGAGCGGCTCGTTCACCGCGTGGCCGAAGCGCGACTGCCAACTGAATTCGGTGTGTGGAAGGTTGTCGGATATCGCAACGACGTCGATACACATGAGCACATCGCACTTGTTTACGGCGACGTTGAGAATCGGAAGGACAGTGTCCTCGTACGAATGCACTCGAAGTGTTTGACGGGCGACGTTTTCCACTCACTGCGCTGTGATTGCGGCTGGCAACTTCACACAGCAATGGAAATGATTTCGCGCGAAGGTCGCGGAGTAATTGTGTACCTCGATCAGGAAGGTCGCGGAATTGGATTGCTCAACAAGCTCAAAGCGTACGAGCTGCAGGACACGGGCTCTGATACGGTCGAAGCGAACGAGCAGCTCGGATTCAAGCCTGATCTTCGCAACTATGGAATTGGCGCGCAGATTCTGCTCGATCTCAAGCTGCGAAGCATTCGGCCTCTCACCAATAATCCTCGCAAGCTGGTCGGTTTGGAGGGCTACGGTCTGAAGGTGGAAGATCGCGTTCCGATCATTCAGCCTGCCACCGAAGAAAACTCCGATTACCTCGACACCAAACGCGACAAACTCGGCCACCTCTTAGCTTCCTGAATGGCCGAGCTCAGTGGCATCCCGCGAGGAGAAGGTCGTCGCGTCGGTGTGGTCGTCAGCAGATTCAACGAAACCATTACGCGCGCTCTCCTCGAGGGCGCGCTTGACGCACTGGTCCGTCATGGGGTCGGCTTCGACGACATCGACGTCTTGTGGGTACCGGGCGCATGGGAGCTTCCGCTCGCTGCTCGCGCCGCGATGTCAACGGAGCGTTACGATGCGATCGTAGCACTCGGCGCCGTCATTCGCGGGGACACTCCACACTTCGACTATGTTGCCGGCGAAGCGTCGCGCGGTCTCGCCAACGCATCGGTTGAAGGCGAGATCCCGATCGGATTCGGACTTCTCACCTGCGACAACATGGAGCAAGCCGAAGCGCGCGCCGGCGGTGTGCACGGCAACAAGGGTTGGGACGCTGCTCTTGCAGCGCTCGAGATGATCGAGCTCATGCAGCAGCTCGACGTTACCGATGAGAGTTGAATCGCGAGGTCGCGCACGTGCGCTCCAGGCGCTCTACGCGTGGGACGTAAGACCTGGCCAGGATTTATACAAAGTCGCAGATCGCGTGTGGTTCGATCTCGCGGTGAGTCCTGAAGAACGCAAATTCGCGAGCGGAATCGTCAAGGCATACGTAACGTCGCAGCGTGAGCTCGATGAAGGGCTGGTCGACGTGACGGACAATTGGCGTCTCGAAAGAATTGGCGCAATCGAGAGATCTGTTCTTCGACTCGGAGCAGCGGAGATCGAACAAGGCGAAACTCCTCCACGCGTTGTGATTCAGGAAGCTGTCCGCCTTGCCGAACGTTTCGGAAGCTCTTCCGCCGCACGATTCGTTAACGGCGTGCTCGACGCGTACGCGCGCCGCGCCGGCGTTCTTTAGTGCGAATCCTGATCCTCAACTGGCAGGATCGGGAAAATCCGCAAGGCGGCGGCGCCGAGCTTCATCTGCATGAGATTTTCGGGCGGCTCGCCGCGCATGGGCATGCTGTCGATCTACTATGCAGTGGATTCAGGAATGCGCCGCGTCGCGTAAAGATCGACGGCATCGACGTTCATCGCGTTGGATCCCGCCACACTTATCCGTTTCTCGCACATCGCTATTACAAGCGACACTTGAAGTCACCTGGTTACGACGTTGTAATCGAAGACCTGAACAAAGCGCCGCTGTACACGCCGCTTTGGAGAATCAATAAACTCGTTGCGCTGGTGCACCATCTTTTTGGATCTACAGCGTTTCGCGAAACTGCCGCGCCACTCGCGGCTGCACTCTGGTTGGCAGAGCGCCCAATAGGATCGCTTTACCGGAATCTCCCATTCGAGGCGGTAAGCGAAAGCACGGCTGACGATCTCGTTGAGCGAGGAGTTCCGCGCGAAAGAATTCGTGTCATCTACAATGGCGTCGATACAGAGTACCTGACGCCTGAGCCATCGCTGCGCTCTCCCACACCGTTATTCGCCTATGTGGGGCGTCTCAAGCGATACAAAGGCGTCGATCTCGTCATTCGATCCTTCGCCCACTTGCGCCACGGAACCGCTACGCTGGAGATTGCTGGAACAGGCGACTACCGGCCAGCTCTCGAAGCCCTGTCACGCGAGCTTGGTGTCGATTCGCGCGTGAAATTTCTCGGGTTCATTCCTGAAGAAACCAAAGTTGCTTTACTGCGACGAGCCTGGGCCGCGACCCTCGCCTCGCCAAAAGAAGGGTGGGGAATCAGCAACATGGAAGCGGCTGCATGCGGAACACCTGTGATTGCCAGCGATTCGCCGGGAATACGCGAATCGGTTGTGAACAACGAGACTGGATTTCTCGTTCCTCACGGCGATACGGAAGCAATGGCAGCTGCAATGCGGAAACTCGCCGAATCTCCCGCGACAGTTCAAGAAATGGGAAAGGCAGCGCGATTATTTGCGGAAAATTTCAGCTGGGATCGCGCTGCGAATGACACTATTGCACACCTCGAAGAGGTGGTGATGGCAAAAGGAGAACCCATAAAGTGGAAATAATTTTTCACGCCCACAACGCGCCAATTCCTGACCGTTTGCGTCGCAGGGCAGAAGTTGCACTCACTCGCGTGGACGGAAGAGTTTCGCGCGCGGTCGACGCGGTGGTTCGCTTCGAGCAGGACGGTCCCATGAAGCGCGTTGAAATCGTCCTACGCAGGCCGAAGCAAAAGAATGTCATCGCACTCGGCGAGTCGAAGTTCTATGGGCGGGCGTTGACAAGTGCAATTGGGAAGCTCGACGCGCAGGTGAGAAAACTGCATCGCAAGCCGAAGTGACACGATCTGTCAGCGTTGGCGAATTTTTCGAGCGCAGTGGATCGTCGCTGCAGCTCGAGGATTTGGGAGCCGGCCGCGGATTCGAGCGCACCATTCCGAGCGCGGAGATTTCCAGTCCCGGTCTCGCGCTCGCCGGCTATACTGACCGTTTTGTCGGGGAGCGATTGCAGGTACTTGGCGAAACCGAAGTGACGTATCTCGCTTCTCTCGACGCAGGACATCGCGACAAGATTCTCTCCAAGTTCTTCGAGTTCCCGCTGACGGCAGTAATTGTCACAAAAAATCAGGACTTGCCTGACGGCTTCGACGAAGTCGCCGCCAAGGCCGGTGTTGCCGTTCTTCGTACGAAACTAAAAACTGCCGAGTTTTATCGGCGGGTTAAGCCGGTTCTCGAGGGAGAATTTGCCCCGACTAGTACGCTGCACGGATCTCTCGCCGATGTGTTTGGCGTCGGGTTGTTTTTTACCGGTCGCAGCGGAATTGGAAAATCGGAATGCGTTCTCGATCTCGTTGAGCGCGGGCACCGGCTTGTTGCCGACGACATCGTCATTGCAACGCGGCGCGGTAATGATGTGTTGATCGGACGCAGCCACGAACTTCAAAGGCATCACATGGAAATTCGTGGTGTCGGGCTCATCGACATCCCATCGATTTTCGGAATTCGCGCCGTTCGACAGCAGAAGCGAATCGAGGTCGTGGTAAAGCTCGAGGATTGGGATCAAGACGCAGTTATCGATCGAACCGGGCTCGACACAATTACGACTACGATACTCGACGTCGAAGTTCCATTGATAAGAGTTCCGCTCAATCCAGGAAAAAACATTACAGTCATCGCCGAAGTCATCGCGCTCAATCATTTGCTGCGCTACTCGGGAATGGATCCGGCGAAAGCTTTTAACGACCGGTTGATCGGGCATATGCGACAGGCCGCAGCGGGCAACGTAAGGGAATATCTCCAGGAAGATGACGAGTAGCCCGGACGGCGATTCGGGCGACACAACGCCTACACCTCCAGCGCCGCGTGCGATCGTTGCCGGTCACGGATCATTTCCTCAGGGAATCGTCAGCGCCGTCGAGCAGATCACAGGATTCGGCAGTGTATTCGTCCCACTCTCGAATTCTGATTTGAGTGGTGAAGACATCGAGAGTCGATTACGCACGCGGGCCGAATCTTTCGGCATCACGGTTTTCTTTACCGATCTGCCGGCTGGAAGTGCGACGATCGCCGTCCGCAGAATGATGCGTGACAATCCGGCCGTGATTCTTATTACTGGAGCGAACCTCGCGACTCTTCTCGAATTTGTTTTCCGTGGTGATGAAAGCCTGGCTGATGCTGCGCGGCATGCTGTCGAGAAAGGGCGCGCCGCGCTCGATACACACGGCAGTAAATAATGGCCATAGAGCTTTATCGCATCGACGACAGATTGATCCACGGACAGGTAGTCGTTGGATGGGGACAGCCCCTCGACATCCGACTGATCGTTCTAGTTGATGACGCGGTTGCCTGTTGCGACTGGGAACAGGATCTCTACCGCATGGGCGTTCCGCCAGAGATGGAGCTCGTGTTCGCAGATGTTGCGACGGCGGTACGGGATCACTCGAAGTATGCATCTGATCGCCGTCACACGATTGTCCTCACTGGCGATGTATCTACAATGCGTGCGCTCATCCGCGGCGTCGGAGCCATTCGAAATGTGAATGTTGGAGGATTGCATCACCGCCCTGGTCGTTCGCAAAAAATGCGGTACGTGTTTCTCAGCCCGGACGAAGAAGCTGAGCTGAAAGAGCTGATCGGCACTGGAGTGAAAGTGACCGCGCAGGACGTACCGGGCGCGCGAGCGGTTCCGATGGACGCAGTGCTCGGCATTTCCGACGCGACCGACAGCGGGAACGCAGAGAAATCCGCGTGAACGTGATCGACATACTTCCAGTCGCTCTACTCGGCGCCATACTCGGGCTCGACGTCGTCACGTTTCCACAGGCGATGATCTCGCGCCCTATCGTTGCTGCAACAGTCGCCGGCGCTTTCGTTGGCTCGGCTCTCGCTGGTCTTACGATTGGAGCAACACTCGAGCTTCTCGCGCTTGGAATGTTGCCGTTCGGTGCATCGAAATACCCTGAGTGGGGATCAGCGAGCGTTGTTGGCGGAGTCCTGTACGCCTCGCAGTTAGGCGATCCATCGGGCGCACTAGCGGCAAGTCTTCTCGCGGCACTGCTGACTGCAGTGGTCAGCGGATGGAGCATGATAAAGCTGCGACGGCTAAACGCTTCTCGCGCCGCGAAAGTGCGTTCCTTTCTCGATGCGGGAAACGCGGATGCTATCACCGGTTTGCAGTTGTTCGGCCTTACCGGTGACTTAATTCGTGGTGGACTTGTCACCTTCGCGGGAATGCTGGTCTTCAAGCCTTTGGTTCCAGGCATCGTAACTGTGTGGCATTCGAACACGATGTATTCTCGCGCACTCGTAACGGCGCTCGCCGCCGCGATCGCCGTTGCAGCAGTCTGGAAAATTTTCCATCTCATCCCGCACGCGCGAATTCTGTTTCTCGCCGGGCTTGCCGTCGGAATTTCACTCATCATTGCGAGATGAATTCCGATCCGCGGCGTCTTCCGCCTGTTACATGGATACGGATTTATCTCCGTCTTTTCGCCGTACAGGGATCATGGAATTACGAAACTCTCCTCGGCAACGGAATCGCGTTTTGCATGGAGCCGGCATTGAGACTGCTGCCGGGTGGCAGACAAGGTGAGGCGTATACAGGCGCATTGTCGCGGCATGCGCGCTACTTCAACGCGCACCCATACTTTGCCGGTGTTGCAGTTGGTGCGCTCGCGCGCGCGGAGCTGGACGCGGTTCCTCCTGCTCTCATCGAGAGATTCCGCACTGCGCTCGCAGGTCCCCTTGGCAGCGTGGGAGATAGACTCGTGTGGGCGAGCTGGCTTCCGCTTTGTTCCCTGATTGCACTCGGAGCATTCGGGCTTGGTGCCGGTCCGGTTGCAGTGATCGCTATCTTTCTAATTCTCTACAACGTCGGACACTTCTCACTCCGCGCATGGGGACTTCGGGTCGGCTTCGAGAAAGGTTTGAGAGTCGCCGACGCTCTGGGCCATCCCGTGATTCGGCGCGGTCCTCAATACGTTGGCGTTCTGGCTGCGCTGCTCGCCGGAATATCGATTCCGCTCACGGCGCAACGCGTCGTTGGCGACAGCGGCGTGACGGTGATTGTGGCAATGGTCGCGCTTATCGGTGGAGTTCTTCTCGCACGATACGGCGAGCGAGCAGAGGGTTGGCGTCTCGCACTCGCGATTCTTTCGCTGTTTGTCCTTTACTCGGTTATTCGCTGATGCCCGAGCGTACGCTCAAGATCATCAATAAGCTCGGACTTCACGCGCGTCCCGCGGCGGAGATCGTAAAGACCGCTGCGCGATTCAAGAGCGAGATCACGATAATTCGCGACGAGCTCGAGGTGAACGGAAAAAGCATTATGGGAGTAATGATGCTCGCCGCGGAATTTGGATCGTCGATACTGATCCGAGCCGAGGGACCCGACGCAGATGGTGCACTGGATGCGCTCGAAGCACTTGTAGCCGCAAAGTTCGGAGAATCGTGAGTCTCGATCGCATTGTCGTAGACGGCCGAATCATCGGCATGCCGGCGTCCCCGGGCATAGTCGTGGGGCCGGCGCGCATCCTTTTGTGGGAAGTGCCGGATGTGCCACTCGTCGAGATCGAGCATGAAGATGTCCCGGCGGAGATCGAGCGTTTTCATCATGCATTGGACCAGGCGAAAGCGCGTCTGCATCAGGTAAAGGCGAGAGCGGAGAAACACGCCGGTCCTGAAGAAGCGGCAATCTTCGATGTTCAGGTTTCAATTCTGTCAGACGCGGAGCTGCTCAAGGATGTCGACGGCCTGATTCATCAGGAGATATCTGCGGCGAAGGCGTTCGATCTCGTGATGATCGAGTGGCGGCAGCGTTTCGCACGTCACGCGCAGCCGATGATTCGCGAGCGTGTAAGTGATTTGACCGACGTACACATCCGAGTTCTGACAATCCTTCTCGGGCTCCCCGATCACGATCCGGTGGATGTTCCGAAAGGATCAAACGCGATTCTCGTCACGCACGATCTGACCCCAAGTCTCACGGTACAGCTCGATCGTGAAGCGATTTCCGGAATTGCGACTGATGCAGGAACACGCACGTCGCACGTCGCGATTCTGGCACGATCGCTCGGGTTGCCCGCCGTTGTGGGATTGCGTGATGCTACGATGCGGATCCATGCGGGTGATCAGGTGATCCTCGATGGTTCGTCGGGCGTCCTGATTCCGAATCCGACAGAACAGCAAATCGAGGCATATAGCGACCGCGCAATTCGTGAAGCCGCTGATGAAGCGGAGCTTCAAAACCTTGTTGGCGCAGAACCGGTAACCCTCGATGGTGTGCGGATAGTTCTACGCGCGAACGTCGATCTTCCGGAAGACGCCGAATTTGCCGCGCATTCCGGCGCCGAGGGCGTCGGACTCATGCGCACGGAATTTCTGGTCGTTGGCCGAGCTTCGATGCCGGATGAGGAAGAGCAGTACCGCGCTTATTCGAAGGTTGTGAACGCATTCGACAATCATCCCGTTGTCATTCGAACGTTCGACATGGGCGGTGACAAGCTCCCTGTTGGCGGATATCCGCCGGAGCCGAATCCATTTCTCGGATGGCGCGCGATCAGGATGTGCCTTGACGAGCCCGAGCTTTTCAAAGTGCAGCTCCGCGCGTTGTTGAGAGCAGCGATGCACGGCGACGTTCGCATCATGCTGCCGCTCATCGTTACCGTCGACGAGGTTCGACAGGCGAGACGGTTACTCGAGGTAGCAGCTGCCGATCTCGATGCACGCGGTGTGGATTACAGGCACGATCTTCCACTCGGCGTGATGGTCGAAACCCCGGCCGCGGCTCTCGCTGCGGATACACTCGCGCACGACGTTGCATTCTTCAGCATCGGGACTAACGACCTCGTCCAGTACACGCTCGCTGTCGATCGTGGAAATGCGAATCTGGCATCGCGCTTTACGCCGCTTCACCCTGCGGTCTTGAGACTGATTCGTCGAATTGTCGAAGTAGGCGCTCATCATAATCTCGAGGTGAGCGTGTGCGGTGAGATGGCGTCGCAGCCCCTGATGGCGTTCGCGTTAATTGGACTTGGGGTGCGGCAGCTGAGCGTCGCTGCGCGGTCAGTTCCGCTAGTCAAAAGAATCGTCCGGGGCGTGAGCGCGCGTGTTGCCACCGATGCTGCCGATGCAGCGCTCGCGACGCAGACGGCACGGGAGGCGGAAGGCGTGTTGCGCGTGAAGTTGATGTCAGCGTTCGGTGACGCACCATTCCTGCGCGACGGGTTGCCCGAGTACGTCGACGGGAATACTTTTGAGGGATCAAGCGGACCCTAGGCCAATGACGACGCGAATCGTACGGCGGGTCGTCAGTCCGCTACTTCTCATCCCAATCCCTGAGGGATATCGTGCTCGATCGACATCTGTTCACCTCTGAGTCAGTTACCGAGGGTCACCCCGACAAGGTAGCTGATCAGATCTCTGACGCGATTCTCGATGCAATCATCGCCGAGGATCCGTCGGCGCGAGTTGCATGTGAGACTCTGGTAACAACCGGACTCGCTTGTGTTGCCGGCGAAATTACAACAAGCACTTACGTTCCCATCGGCGACATCGTCCGAAGGACGATTGAACGCATCGGTTACACCGATGCTTCGTATGGATTCGATTTCAAGACGTGCGCGGTCGTGAACACAATCGGCCGCCAGTCACCCGATATCTCTCAAGGCGTCGACACCGGCGGAGCGGGAGACCAGGGAATGATGTTCGGCTATGCGTCGGACGAAACGGAAGAGCTCATGCCGCTTCCGATCGTTCTCGCACACAAGCTGACGAAGCAGCTTGCGGAGTGCCGTCGCAATGGCGCGGGAGACATTCTTCGTCCCGATGGCAAATCCCAGGTCACCGTTGTTTACGAAGGGGACATTCCAATTGGCGTCGACACGGTAGTCATCTCGACGCAGCACGATGACAAAATCGCCAACAAAAAGCTCCATGAGCTCGTTCGTTCCGAGGTGATCGATCCTGTGATCGGCAAGGAACTTAGGGCGAAGGACATGAAGTACCACATTAACCCGACTGGCCGCTTCGTTGTCGGTGGTCCACAGGGCGATGCGGGACTCACTGGGCGCAAGATTATCGTCGACACTTACGGCGGAATGGGTCGCCACGGGGGCGGCGCGTTCAGCGGAAAGGATCCGTCGAAGGTCGATCGCAGTGCGTCATACGCAGCTCGATGGGTTGCGAAGAATATCGTTGCCGCGAAGCTCGCTCGCCGCTGTGAAGTGCAGGTGGCTTATGCGATCGGAGTTGCGAGGCCGGTTTCCGTTGCGGTTGATACGTTCGGAACGAACACGGTTCCCGAGACTGCAATCATGCGCGCGGTCGAAGAAGTTTTCGACTTGACTCCGCGCGGAATTATCGAAGCGCTCGATCTTCGAAAGCCGATCTACGAAAAGACAGCTGCGTATGGACACTTCGGACGTAATCCTGAGAAGAATGGGCGCGGGTCGAGTGGTAAGACGTTCTTCACGTGGGAAAGAACGGATCGAGTCAAGGACCTTCAGGCTGCCGTTAAGTAAGGAAGTAAGAACGACAACAGCTTAAAACCAAGACGACACCGAAGCACCGAAACACCGAGAACTA
>DATLDN010000308.1:0-6972 GCA_035525855.1 Gemmatimonadaceae bacterium | reverse complement strand
GTCGTGTGGATCGACGGCGGTCTCCACGCGAGTGAAGTACTCGGCGCTCAGCAGCTCGTCGAATGGGTTTACGAGATGGTCAGCCGCAATGACGACGAGACCCAGCGGTTTCTCCGCGATGTCATCCTTCTCGCGGTGCCTGCAAATCCTGACGGAATGGATCTCGTCTCCAATTGGTACATGCGCCAGTCGAACCCGCTAAAGCGAACGACGTCGCAGCTGCCGGTGCTGTATCACAAGTACGTCGGTCACGACAACAATCGGGACTCGTTCATGGCCTCGCAGGTTGAAACACGCGCAATGGACAGTGTGATGTTTCGCGCGTGGTATCCGCAGATCATGTACAACCATCATCAGACCGGTCCCGAGGGAACGATCATTTTTGCGCCGCCGTTTCGCGATCCGTTCAACTACAATCTCGATCCGCTCATTCCAGTTGGAATCGATCTCGTCGGCGCCGCAATTCACAGTCGATTCATCTCTGAGGGAAAACCCGGCTCGACAATGCGCGGAGGGTCGAACTATTCGACGTGGTGGAACGGTGGACTTCGCACAACCGTCTACTTCCACAACATGATCGGATTGCTGACGGAAGCGATTGGAAATCCGACGCCGATGAAGGTTGCGTTCGTTCCCGAGAAGTTGTTGCCAAGTGGGAATGAGCCATTCCCGATCCTGCCGCAAACGTGGCACTTCGCGCAGTCGATGGCTTACGAGCTCTCTGCGAACAGAGCAGTGATGGACATCGCGTCGAAGTATCGCGAGGACTTTCTGTACAACATCTACAGGATGGGAAAGAACTCCATCGAGCGGGGCAGTGCGGATACGTGGACGTTATCGCCGCGCAAAGTGAACGCTATGAGAGCGCAAGTTGCAAAGGATAGCGCTGCGCTTGTTACCAATGGTGGTGCCCGACAAGCGGGAGAAAAAGTGCGTTCCAAGCCGGACGCCTACATCACGATGCTGCATTCCCCGGGGACACGTGATCCGCGCGGGTACATCATTTCTGCCGATCAACGCGATTTTCCAACCGCCGTAAAATTCGTCAACACACTCATTAAGAACGGGATCACGATTCATCGAGCGACGCGTGCGTTCTCCGTCGCCGGCAAGCAGTATCCCACTGGATCGTACGTGATCAAGACGGCACAGGCATTCCGGCCGCACATTCTCGATATGTTCGAGCCGCAGGATCATCCTGATGACATTCCGTATCCTGGCGGTCCGCCAACTCCGCCTTACGACATCACGGGATGGACGCTTGCATATCAAATGGGGATCGATTTCGATCGCATACTCGATCCATTTGAGGGACCATTCGAAAAGATTTCCGGCTTCGCTCCGCCGCCGTCGGTCGCGGCGCCACTGAGTGCGGCGTGGTACGCGCTTCGACGCAATGCAAACGACGCTTTTGCCGGAGTGAACCGATTGCTCGCAAAGGGCGAACAGGTTTACACGTCAGTCGCCACGGTTCCGATCGGACAGGGTTCAGCAGGTCCAGGAATGTTTTTCGTTCGCGGAACTCCAGGAGCGCGACAAATCATCGCTGATCTCGCTGAAAACAAGGGCCTTTCGTTCGTGCCGCTGAATGTCAGTGTGAATACGTCGAGTCTCGTACCTCTTCACCTTCCGCGCATCGCAATCTGGGATCAATACGGAGGCTCGATCGATACCGGATGGCTCAAATTCGTTTTCGAGCAATTCGATTTTCCGTACGAGATCGTTTACCCGGCAACAATCGACGCCGGGAATCTCAATGCGAAGTACGATGTCCTGATCATTCCGGACGAAGCTGGCGACACAGCGACCGGCGGTATGTTTCGCACGCAGCCGGATCCAGCATCGCTGCCGGCAGAGTACCGGGGGCGACTTGGCAGGTTATCGTCGGCTGGAAGCGTCCCGCAGATTCGCGCATTTGTCGAGAACGGTGGCACGTTGCTCACCATTGGTCATGGTACAGACATCGCAATGATGCTCGGCCTGCCGGTGCGCAGCGCGCTTACCGACAGCACCGGAAAACAGCTTTCTCGCAATCGTTTCTACATTCCGGGATCTGTATTGGGGGTCGCCCTTGACACTACGAACGCGCTCGCCTGGGGTATGCGTCCTCGCGCGGACGTTTTCTTTGACAGCAGTCCTGCATTCAGATTGATGCCGGATGCGGAATCACGGGGTATCAAGAAGGTAGCCTGGTTTGACACTGCTACTCCGCTGAGAAGCGGGTGGGCGTGGGGGCAGCAGGCGTTGAATGGAGCATCGGCCGTTGTCGCTGCTCCGATCGGGAAGGGAACCGTATTGATGTTTGGTCCCGAGATTTATTTCCGCAGTCAATCGCACGGGACGTTCCCTCTCCTCTTTAACGGGATTTATTACGGACAGGAACAGCAGCATTGAGGAGTCAAATGCGCTATTCAGTTATTGCAATTGCATTGTTATCTGTTGCTGCGTGCCGCTCGAAGCAAGGCGCGCCGGCAGGGCCAGCGCCGGAACCTGTCGTTGTCGCGAAGTCCAAGGCTCCGATTGCGACATCGGGTGCGCTCATTCGTGAAATGCACGATCGCTATGCAGGCAAATGGTACAAGACGCTGACCTTTGAGCAGACGAACACTTTTTATACCTCGGCAGGGAAAGAGCAAAAGTCGCACTGGCTCCAGCGCCTTCAAGTGCCCGGGCGACTTCGCATTGATTTTCTACCGCTCGCATCCAGGAGCGGAATGTTGATTCAGAACAATCGCGTAATGACGTTCGACAATGGGAGGCGTGTGGACTCGCGCCGCTCGATTCAGCCGGTGCTCACGATGACTGGCGACGTCTATGCGATTCCGCCATCGATCACTTTGCGCCGGCTCGATTCACTTGGCATCGATCTCGACAGGTTTCACGACGGGAAATGGGACGGTCGCAAAGTGTATGTGATGGGGGCAGAGAAGGGCGACCTCCAGTCGAATCAAATCTGGGTCGATGCGGACAAGCTGCTGCTGGTACGGCTCATTCAAAAAGATAAACGCGGTGATCGGATCATCGTCACAGACACACACGTTGGTGAATACCGCGAAGTCGATGGATACAACGTTGCGTTCGAGTTCACGTCATATCGTGACGGGAAGGTTTTTTTCAAGGAGAAGTACGACAACGTGAAGGTCAACGAGGCTATTCCTTCCGCGCTTTTTGACGCAACTCGATGGGTCTCTGTCCCAGCAGCCAGTCCATAACTCCACCGAAAACAATAAAATGAAAACGCTAACAGGCCTGGCATCAGGAGCTCTCGCATTTTCATTGGTCAGCGTATCGTCAGTCGCGTTCGCGCAGAAACGTGCGATGACCTTTGAGGATTTCTCCGCAGTGCGAAATGTTTCCGATCCGCAGGTCTCCCCCTCGGGGACGTCGGTTCTGTATTCACTGCGCACCACTGATGTTGCGAAGAATAGCCGAACGTCGGTGACGTATTTGATTCCTATTGCTGGTGGAACGCCGCGACAATTTCCTTCCGCGACTGTGAAGGCGGGTGAAGCGCGCTGGTCGCCGGACGGAAAATCCGTAGCGTACATTTCCGGCGATCAGCTGTGGGTCTCTGCTGCAGATGGATCAAATCCGCGTCAGCTCACGACAATCAATGGTGGAGCGACCGGCCCTGTCTGGTCGCCAACCGGCGATCGCATCGCGTTCGTTTCGGGAGTGTATGCGGATTGTCCTGACGATCCGTGCAACGTCGCGCGACAGAAGCATGAAGACTCGAGCCTTGTCAAGGCGCACGTAACTGACAACCTGCTGTATCGGCACTGGAATGCGTGGGCACCCAATACATTCGCGCATCTCTTTGTTGTTTCGGTCAACGGTGGCGCGCTCGTCGATGTCACAAAGGGCGCAAAGTATGACGTACCACCTGGACCATTCGGTGGCAGTGAAGGCTACGCATTTTCACACGATGGACGCGAGCTCGCGTTTACGGCCAAGGATCAGGGGCGCGAAGCTGCGTGGAGCACTGACATCAATCTCTACACCGTTCCTGTCACCGGCGGTGCAGCAACTGCAATTACAAAAGAGCAGCGCGGTGCAGATGCTAATCCCGTGTATTCGCCCGATGGAAAGTGGATCATTTACAACTCGCTCGAGCGACCAGGGTTTGAAGCCGATCTCGGAAGATTGATGGCGTACGATCGCTCGACGCACACATCGCAGCGCATTGCAACCGGATGGGATCGGAACGCGGACGCTTATATGTTCTCGCCTTCCGGAGACGCGATCTACATCACAACTGTCGATGCAAGTCGTGAGAAATTTTATCGACTCGCGCGCAGTGGTAGTGGTTGGGCGTCTGCTCCCAAGTTGATTACGACTAAGGGCAACAACACTTCGCTGAGTCTGTCGCGTGACGGCAAAACCATAGTCTGGCTTCGTGACGCAGTTGATCATCCTGCCGAGGTGTACGTGGGGGCATCCGATGGAACCGGTGAGAGGCAGCTCACGCATGAGAACGATGCGCTCATCGCCCAGCTCGCCCTGAATCCGGCGGAGGATTACTGGTTCAAGGGTGCGGGTGGCGACAGTGTGCACGGAATGATCATTCGCCCGCCGAACTGGCAAGCTGGCAAGAAATATCCTGTTCTGTTTTTGATTCACGGCGGTCCGCAGGGTGCGTGGCTCGATCAGTGGCATGGTCGCTGGAACTTCTCGCTCTTTGCGTCGCCCGGGTTTGCAGTCGTTGCAGTGAATCCACGTGGATCGACTGGTTACGGCCAGAAGTTCGTCGATGAGATCTCGCAGGATTGGGCGGGCAAGGTGTACACCGATCTGATGAACGGTCTCGATGCAGCGCTGGCTCGCAATGCTTGGATGGATTCGACGCGTATGGGCGCAGCTGGTGGCAGCTATGGTGGTTACATGGCGAATTGGATCGAAGGTCACACCACTCGATTCAAGGCGTTGTTCTCGCACGCCGGCCCGTACAACATGGAGAGCATGTATGGTGCGACGGAGGAGCTCTGGTTCCCTGAGTGGGAATACGGTGGTCCTTATTGGGATGCCAAGGCGATGGAGAGCCAGTACAGGAAATACTCACCGCATCTTTTTGCGGCGAACTTCAAGACTCCAATGCTCGTGAGTAATGGTGAGCTCGACTATCGCGTTCCTTACTACGAAGGCGTGTCGATGTTCACGGCTCTGCAACGACAGGGAATTCCAAGTCGTTTGATGATCTTTCCTGATGAGGGACACTGGATCGGCAAGCCGCAGAATCAGCGATTGTGGTGGAGTGAAGCTCTAGGGTGGTTTAAGAAATATCTGAATCCCTAAGGCAAAGTGGGACGCGGATTTGATGGATAACCGATCGGGGATTAACCCGTCGAGTTTTGAGTCAATCGTTTTCGGCATTCAGCTAGTGCGTTCTCAGTGTTGAGTCTACCGACGACTCATTACTCGACAGCCGGAGGCCGAGAACTATTGACTCAAAACTCGACGGGTTAATCCTCGATCGGTACTCGTATCACGGCGTTTCAGCGGTAGCCCGCCGCCTGCATCCGAAATAATTCCTCGTACAGTCCAGGAGTAGCGAGCAGCTGCTCGTGCGTCCCCTGTTCAACAACGTGACCGTCTTTCAAAACAATGATGCGGTCCGCCATTCGCACCGTAGAGAATCGGTGCGATATCAGAATCGCCATTCGACCCGCCACCAACTCCGAAAATCGCAAGAACACTTCATACTCGGCGCGCGCATCGAGAGCGGCAGTCGGCTCGTCGAGAATGAGAACCTGAGCGTCGCGTAAATAAGCGCGAGCGAGAGCAATCTTCTGCCACTCACCGCCGGAGAGATCGACACCTTCGTCAAACCGCCGGCCGAGCATCTGTTGGTAGCCTTTTTCGAAACGCGGCAAAAGCGATGCAGCGAGAGAGTTTTGCGCTGCGAGCTGAATGCTGTCCGGAACGCCGTTGCTCGCCTCGAGCGCATCGCGAACTGATTCTATCTCGCCGACGCCGATGTTCTCATCGAAGCGCATGTCGTAGCGAACGAAATCCTGAAAGATTACGCCAATCGCGTGACGAAGATCAGCGAGATCGTATTCGCGAAGATCCACACCGTCGAGAAGAATCCTGCCCTCTGTTGGCTCGTACAATCGCGCCAACAACTTGGTGAGCGTTGTCTTTCCAGCGCCGTTCTCGCCAACGAGTGCAACGCGCTCGCTCGGCGTGAGTGCGAAGTTCACATCGCGCACCGCCCACCGATCGTTTCCCGGATACTTGAAGCCGACGTTCTCGAAAACAAATCCGCGCTGTATCGGCCTCGGAACACGTTGGGCGTCAGGTGATGAAGCAATCGTCGGCTTCATCTCGAGAAACACGAATAGGTCACGCAGATAAAGCGCCTGCTCGTACACGCTGCTCGCGGACAACAGAATTCCCTGGATTGTGTCACGCCCTCGCGCAAACGATGCAGATAGAAAGACGAGTGTCCCCGGCGTAATCTCGCCGCGCACCGCGCGTATCAGCACGATGACGTACGCTGCGTAGTAGCCCATCGTTCCGAGGATCGACAGAATTGCACTGACAAATCCGCGTCTGATCGAGAGCTTCTTGTTTTCCTCGTAAAACTTTTGCGAAAGAACCCGGTAGCGCTCCGTCAGCCACGGCGCGAGCCCGAACATCTGAACTTCTTTTGCCGTCTTGTCGCTCGCACCGACGAAGCGCAGATAATCAAGCTGCCTTCGCTCGGGCGTCCATCGAAAGAGCAGGGAATACCCGAGCGCCGCGAAGTGTGTTTCGCCGAGGAAGCTGGGAAGAACTGCGAGGATGAGTAACACCAGCATCCACGGGCTGTACGCTACGAGCGCGCCGCCGAGTGTAATGAGCGTCACGAAGTCCTGGCTCATCGAGACTACTTGAGTCAACAACGCAATGCGCCCAACCGTTTGGCGACGCGCACGCTCGAGATGATCGTAGAACGTAGGGTCCTCGAACTGCGCGAGGTCGAGCGTTGCG
>DATLDN010000299.1:0-33018 GCA_035525855.1 Gemmatimonadaceae bacterium | reverse complement strand
ACTTGGCGACATACACGCATTTCTCAGCGTCGCATACCCGAGTCGTGCGAGCTCAAAGCCTCCAAACAGGTGACCGAATTTGTCCTGATCGCGAAAATTCTCATCCCAGTCAGCGTGAAAAAAGAAATGAGGAGCGCGTTCTCCTGACCACCACGCGCGCTTCATATAGCGATAGAGGAGCGCGTTGGCGCCGACGAACATCACGCCTGCTCCAACTCTCGTTGCCCGCACTGTCTTCTCGCGCTCGCAGCGAGCTTCCGGGACTGATCCGCTGGTGGGAAGAAGCGTTATGACTTTGGCTGTATCGACGACAACACCGCTGTCTACCTTCGTGGTGTCCTGCGCGACAGCGTTTGACGCAGGAAGCGTCGCGGCTACAACGAACGCGAAAATAGTTCTCTTAACCAGTCTGTCCCCCGCCTTCTTTGAATTGCTCATACGCTTCGGTTACTTCGCCGGGCGAGACTGTGGCAGCACCGAGTTTTCCGACCTCCACCCCGGCGGCAAAATTCGCGATCACCGCAGCTTCAGACGGGGTACCGCCTGCGGCAAGCATTGTTCCGAGATAGGCGGTAACTGTATCACCCGCGCCGACGACGTCATAAACTTCGCGCGCCGTTGTCGGAATTCGGCCAACCTCGCCACTGGCTGATACGAGCGCCATTCCTTTTTCGCCGAGCGTCAGGAGAAGATGCTCGACCCCGAGGCGCTCGAGTGCGAATGGAAGGGCGCTCACATGCTCGAGGTCCACCTCTGCGCCCAATGCGGACTCGAGCTCTCGCACGTTCGGCTTGAAGATCGTCGCGCCCCGATACGCGAAAAAATTTCTGTACTTCGGATCGACTACAACGGGAAGGCCACGCTCGCGCGCTCGCGCGACAACCGGACCAATCACAGAAGGTCCCAGCACGCCCTTGTTGTAATCCTCGAGGATCACCGCATCCGCCCGCTCGATTGCATCGAGAGCGGCCTCCAGGAGCTCGTCCATCTCCGCGCCGGTAAGATCCGTATCCTCCTCTTCGTCGTAACGAACCAATTGTTGAGCACGCGCGACAACTCTCGTTTTTGTTGTCGTTTGTCGAGCGACGCGAACGATCGATCGAGTTTCCGCTCCCACATCGCCCAACATGTTACGTACGCGCACGCCAGCCGGATCTTCGCCCACGGCGCAGATCATCTCGCACTCCGCACCGATGGCGGTGATGTTTTGTGCAACGTTCGCAGCGCCACCCAACGCGAGCTTACGCTCCGTTATACGAACGACCGGAACGGGTGCCTCCGGAGAGATACGGTCGACGTCCCCGCGCAAATAAACGTCGAGCATCGCATCGCCGATTACGGCAATGCGCCGCCCGCGGGCGGCATCGAGGAGCGTTTGCAGCCGCTCGCGGGAGATTGATTCGATCATTGGCTTGTGAAAGTAAAAGCACCCCACCCAAGCAGCAAACGGGGCGCTCGCGAGCAAATTCACATACATTATCTGCGCAATTGATTCTGGCGGGTGGCGCATCGGCCGCCCCGGTGCAATGGCCGCTCCACTCCAACCACTTTCATTTGCTCGATCGCTTCAACAACGCCCTGAAGCGGCAGATTTTCTCCCTGCAGGAGTATTTCGTCCTCGCGGGAAAGTCGCTCGGATTCATCTTCAGAAGGCCTTTCTACGGTGGCGACGTCGTCCAGCAAATGGACGCAATCGGCGTCGGATCCCTTGGAATCGTTCTGCTGACCGGGTTCTTCACGGGCATGGTGCTCGCACTGCAGTCATCGGTTCAGCTGAAGACGTTCGGCGCCACGATGTACATCGGGCGGCTTGTCGCCGCGTCGATGATTCGGGAGCTCGGTCCGGTGCTAGCGGGTCTGATGGTCGCCGGCCGCGTCGGGTCGGGCATTGCAGCTCAGCTTGGATCGATGCGCGTGACCGAACAAATCGACGCACTCAACACCCTGGGGACCGATCCAATCAAGAAGCTGGTGACACCGCGGGTGCTTGCCGCGCTCATCATGGTGCCAACGCTTACGATCATCAATGATCTTGCGGGAATACTTGGCGGCAACGTGATCGCTGCAGCATATGTCGGAATTCCGACTTCTCTGTATTGGCGGACGGTCTGGGAGCAGATTGCAGCAGGAGGATTTTCCCTCCGTTACGTTCCGCACGATTTTGTTCATGGAATTGTCAAACCACTCGTGTTCGGCGGGTTGATCTCGACGATTGGCTGCCACTTCGGGCTGAAGACGAGTGGAGGGACTGAAGGAGTTGGCGTTGCCACTACGCGCACAGTTGTCACAACGAGCATTTTGATTCTCGTGGTGGACTATTTCATCACGCAGCTTCTGCTCGCATTCCTCGGCTCATGAGCGATCGCGAAGACAGAAGAGCGAAGCGTCCGCTGGGCGCGCCGGAAGTCGACCCGGGGCATTCGGAAGCACCGATTCGCCGAGCGTCGGACGAGGAGCGTGTGCGCCGTGCGATTCAGCGCGAGATCGAAGTGGATCGCGAGGCGCCGCGGCCGGCGCCCGCCAATACGATGGAGTTCAAGGCTGCGAACATCGTCGCACTCGAGCATGTGTCGCTGGCATTCGAGACACCAATTCTCGATGATGTTTCGTTCAGTGCGCGAGCCGGCGAAACTGTCACCGTGCTCGGCGAATCGGGAACTGGAAAATCGACCATTCTCAAACTGCTTTTACGGTTGCTCGTACCTGATCGTGGAAAGGTTTACATCGAGGGCGAGGAAATCACACAGCTTGTGTTCGACAAGGCTCTGAAGGTACGGCAGAAGATGGGAATGGTTTTTCAGGGTGCAGCGCTTTTCGATTCAATGACAGTCTACGAGAACATCGCCTATCCCTTGCGCGAGCATACCGATCTGACGGAAGACGAGATCATGGCGCGGGTACGTGAAAAGCTCCAGTTCGTGGATCTCGATCCAGACCGCGTAATCGAACAACTGCCATCGGAGCTGTCAGGGGGAATGAAAAAGCGTGTGGGCATTGCTCGCGGGATGGCTAACAATGCGAAAATCATGCTTTATGACGAGCCCACTTCTGGTCTCGATCCGCTGACGACGGGAACGATCACGCATCTCATCATGAAGCTCCAGAAAGAGCTCAATGTTACGAGCGTCGTCGTGACGCACGATATTCGATCCGCATTTAGAATGTCGAGCTATATCGCAGTCCTGAACAATCGCCGAATTCATTTTTTCGGAACTCCAGAGGAGATGACTGGCAGCAATGACCCTTATATTCGTGAGTTCCTCGGAGGTTTTTGAGATGCGACGCCAAATTCTTGAAGTGCGATGAGACGATCCACTTTCATCACTTATGATCAGCTGAAGGTTGGCTTGATGATCCTATTGGCCATGGCGATAATGGTCGTCGCGATTTTCAAGCTCGGCCAGCAGGCGAAGCTGTTCAGCAAGCGCTACACGCTCGTCGCATTCGTCCCGTCGACTTCGGGGTTGCGTGAAGGCGCGCAGGTTACGCTGGCCGGACAGCTCGTTGGTGCGATCAAGACAATCGATTTCCTTCCGGTCGATCGCGACACCACAAAGAATCTGAGAATCACAGTCGAGGTCGATCAGGCCGTGACAGAGCAAGTTCGGCGCGACTCACGCGCGGTACTACGCTCTGTCGGCCTGCTCGGAGATAAGCTGTTCGACATTACGGTTGGTACTCCCGGATACCGAACTCTGCACGATGGCGACACGCTGACCCTCAGCAATGCACTCGACATCGACGCCGTACTGAAGCAGGCATCCGGAACGCTATACAAAGTCGATTCGATTACAGGCACAATGCAGCGACTCGTGAACGGGGTATCCAACGGACAGGGAACAATGGGTCAGCTTGTTACGAGTCGAACACTTTACGATCAGCTCAACACCACGCTTGCGAGTACAAACGGGTTGATGGTTCGATTGCAGAATCCGCGCGGCACGATCGGGCGTTTCCTCGACGATCCAGCGCTGTACAACAATTTGAATCGAGTCCTCGGCTCAGCAGACACAGTTGTTGCACAGCTTACGGGGAGTCAGGGAACCGTCGGCAAGCTGCTCCGTGACGATCAGCTGTATACGAAACTCGTTTCCACTGTATCGAGCCTGGACACGCTCGTCGGTTCTATGTCGAAGGGCAACGGAACAGTTCAGCGTCTCTTCACCGATCAGGAGCTCTACAACCGACTGCTGAGCACTGTTACCGAGCTCAATACGGTATTGGTCGACGTACGACGTGACCCGAGACGGTACACAAAAGGATTGATTACGGTATTTTGAGTATGTAATGCAAAGCCATGAGCTGGACGTTGTTCTGACCCGCGGGAACGCGATGGAGTCGTACCACCGCGTACATGCTGCGGTAGTGGCGGACAGCGACAAGCTCATCGGTGGGGCAGGTGATCCCCGCGCCGTAACGTTCTGGCGGTCGAGCGCGAAGCCATTTCAAATCATGCCGTTCATTGCGAGCGGCGGGTTCGACGAGCTCGGATGGGGTGACGAGCAGCTCGCGGTTGCATGCGCGTCTCACGGTGGCGAGCCCGAGCACGTTTCGCTCGTTAACAAAATGCTGAGCGATCTGGAGCTCGAAGAAGGTGATCTCGCCTGCGGGCCACACGAGCCACTTTCTGCGCGAGGCGCAAAGATTCTTCGCGAATCCGGATTAAGAGCAACGCGCGTTCACAACAACTGCTCCGGTAAGCACGCGGCGATGCTCGCCTTTGCGAAAAGAAGCGACTGGCCGATTGAAGGCTACGAGAGCATCGAGCATCCGGTTCAGCAGGCAGTTCTAAATCAGGTTGCGCTCTGGACCGACATGCGCGCGTCGCAGCTCGAGCTCGCGGTCGACGGTTGCGGGGCAGTAGTGTTCGGGCTTCCGCTGGATCGGATGGCGCGCGCGTTTGCGCGGCTTGGCTGCGCGCACCGACGTGGTGAAGAGATCGCTCACCGCATTGCGAATGCGATGGTCTCAAATCCGTTTCTGGTCGGCGGCACGGAGCGATTCGATACGGTGTTGATGGAAGAAACCGATGGAAAAATTCTTGCGAAGATTGGAGCGGAGGGAGTTCATTCCGCAGTCATTCTCGACCGCGCCATCGGTATTGCGTTGAAAGTCGAGGATGGAAACAGCAGGGCGCAGTATCCGGCGCTTCTGCATTTGCTCCAGGAGCTCGGTGCGCTTCCGCAGCAGCTTTCTCCGCGGTTGGCCGAATATCTGCGCAAACCCCTTCGCAATAGTCGTGGCGAAACGATCGGCGAAATGACTGTCGTCGGCCGCTCGACCGTTCGTCGAGCAACACCCGCCCTCGCGTAAATACGATCACACGAGCGCTCTCCGGGTGCGACGAGCGCGCAACATCGCATTATGAATTCAGTTCTCGATAGCGACAGTCGTCTTCTCGTAAGACTGGCGGCGGCGATTGCCGGCGCCGACGAGATGAACACTCGTAGGGTGATCGATGAAGTGGTGACCGCAAACGTCTCAGCCGAGCTGGTGGATGAAGTGATTCTGCAATCGTATCTCTTTGCGGGTTTTCCAAGAACGCTGAACGCGGCGCGAATGTGGCGCGCCGGGTCCGGGATTGCTGCGCCTGAGCGTGACGACGGAGCATCCGTGCGCAATGCGGCGAAATGGGAATCGCTTGGGGAGAAAACGTGCGAGATCGTTTACGGCGATTCATACGAGATGCTGCGCAATAATGTTCGGCAGCTCCACCCCGCACTCGATGCGTGGATGATCGCCGATGGTTACGGGAAAGTATTATCGCGGCAGGCGCTCGACCTCGAGCGTCGTGAGCTTTGCATCGTTGGTGCATGCGCGGCAAGCGGCCAGCAGCGACAACTGCATTCGCACCTTCATGGTGCTCTGAACAGCGGCGCCTCCAGCGAAAAGGTTTATGCTGCACTCGATTCACTCGCCGACCTCGTGAGTGAAGCCGATCTCGTTCGGTATCGAACGCTTCTCACCCGTGTGCTTTCGAGTCGCGAAAATGTTCATTGATCGCGTAATCGTTCACGTCGAGGCAGGCACAGGTGGATCAGGATGCACCTCATTCCGCCGGGAGCATCGTGTCCCGATGGGTGGCCCGGACGGTGGCGATGGTGGTCGAGGCGGTGACATCATCATCCGCGGCGATTCGAATCTCGCGACGCTGCTCGATTACACGTATCGCGATCGCTGGGTTGCCGAGCGTGGTGAGCACGGCATGGGTTCGAACAAAACCGGCCATGCAGGAGAAAATATTGTTCTTCCTGTTCCACCGGGCACGATCGTTCGTGATTCCAGTACCGGTGAAATTCTCGCGGAAATTCTGGAGGATGGACAGGAAACGATAATTGCAAAGGGCGGTCGTGGTGGGAAAGGCAACTCATTCTTTGCAACGGCCACTCATCAGGCTCCGCGCGAATGGCAGCCTGGAGAGGAAGGGGAGATTCGTGACCTCGAGCTCGAGCTCAAGCTTATCGCGGATGTCGGGCTCGTAGGCCAGCCGAACGCAGGAAAGTCCACGCTTCTATCGGTGATCTCCGCCGCGACACCAAAAATCGGCGACTATCCATTCACGACTTTGTCACCGAACCTGGGAGTCGTGCAGCTGAGCGATCACCGGACGTTTGTAGTCGCGGATATTCCCGGTATCATCGAAGGCGCGCACGAAGGAAAAGGTTTAGGGCTCCAGTTTCTGCGGCACATTGAACGAACTCGGCTTCTCGCATTTCTGATATCGATGGATTCGATGGATTGGCAGGAGGAGTACGACCAGCTCCGAAAAGAAGTTGGCGCGTATTCGCCTGAGCTCCTCGGGCGTCCTCACTGCGTTGTGTTCACCAAACTCGATTTGCTTGGCGAGGAATACATACCGCCGATCAAGACCGACAACGCATTTGGATTATTCTCTGTAAGCGCCCCGGGCCGGCAGGGATTGGATCAGTTGCTTGCCGCGTGGTGGTCCGAGATTCTCAAGCTAAAGCAGCACGCGAGCTTGGCTGATGCAACACCCGCGTTGCCATAGACTTAGAGGTTTGTTCAATGGCGATGTTGGAGCCGGTCGAATGGTCTCGTGGCAGTGCTGATTACCCGGAGTCTCTCGAGGATCTAGATAACCCTCCCGAGCAGCTTTACGCGCTCGGAGATCATGACATGCTGCGGCGTCCCATTGTCTCGATTGTCGGCACTCGAAATCCAACGTCGTACGGTTTGCGCATTACGAGGGCGATCGCGGGAGCGCTGGTGAGCGCTGGGGTTTCGATCGTGAGCGGGATGGCGAAGGGAATCGATGCTGCGGCACATCGCGCGGCCCTCGAAGCTGGCGGCCGCACCGTGGCAGTTCTTGGAACTGGAATCGATGTCCCTTATCCAGCGGCGCACCGACAGCTTCATCAGCTGCTCTCGGAGAAAGCGCTCGTGGTCTCGGAAAATCCTCGCGGCATGCGGGCGCAGAAAGGCGCGTTTCCGAAAAGGAACCGCATCATCGCTGCCCTTTCACCGTTGACGATTGTCATCGAAGCGGGGGAGAAAAGTGGGGCGCGCAATACCGCCGAGCATGCTTTACGTCTTGGGCGAAATGTCGGCGCTGTTCCTGGCCCGGCTGACTCGCCACAGAGCGTGGGTTGCCACGACCTCCTTCGCGCTGGGTGTCATCTGATTGCCGACGTGCAGGACGCTACTCAGCTACTCGGGCTCAGTCCGCCCCCGCGCCCACGCAATCCCGTCCTGAACCAGCACGAGAGCGCAGTTTGGGGGGCACTCGCCGATGATGGTTTGGACGTCGATGCACTATCGGCCAGATCGAACCTTCCGGCGCGCGAATGCCTTGCCGCGGTGACGACGCTGGAGATGATGGGAATGGTCGAGTGTCTGTTAACCGGTGAGGTTCGGCGGCGATAAAACGCCAGCGCACGCCTATTATTCAACCGTGCGCCCAGCTCATTTGTACGTTCACGTCCCGTTTTGCAGCCGCCGCTGCATTTACTGCGATTTCTCCATCGCGGTGCGTCCGGTGGTACCTGTCGCCGAATACCTCGACGGAATCGAGCGAGAGCTGTCGTTACGATTCTCGCTTGAGAAGGAAGTGTGGCCCCTCACCACGCTCTACCTCGGCGGCGGAACTCCTTCAAAGCTTGGTGCTGAAGGAGTAGCCGATCTGTTGGCAATTGTTGCGCGCCATGCAACGTTCGACAGCGATACGGAAATCACGATAGAAGCAAATCCCGAGGACGCGACGCCCGACACGCTGAATGCGTGGGCCGGCGTTGGTGTGAATCGGATTTCACTTGGATCGCAGAGCTTTGACAACAATGTCCTCGAGTGGATGCATCGAAGTCACGATGCGGATTCCATTCGGCGCGCGGTGCACAGTGCGCGCAGTGCGGGAATCAAAAATATTTCTCTCGATTTGATTTTCGCGCTGCCCGATCAAATCAATCGAAGCTGGAGCGATGATCTAGATGAAGCTCTTTCTCTCGAGCCGTCGCACGTCTCATTGTACGGTCTTACAATCGAGCCCGCGACGCCTCTCTCGAGATGGACGGAATCAAATCGTGTCTCCCCGACACCTGATGATCGCTACGCGGATGAATTTCTTCTCGCGCACGATCGCCTCACATCCGTGGGATTTGAGCATTACGAAGTGTCGAACTTCGCGCTGCCCGGACACGCGTCGAAACACAACTCCGCTTATTGGACCGGAGCCGCCTACGCTGGCATCGGCCCAGCTGCACACAGCTTCGATGGAATGAAGCGAAGCTGGAACATCAAGGCGTATACGCGCTGGCTTGATGCCCTTCGCGGAGGACGGTCGCCCATCGAAGGCGACGAACAGCTCGCCACTGAGAACGCGTTCACGGAAAAAGTGTATCTAGGGTTGAGAACACAATACGGATATTCAGTCGGTGCGCACGATCGGGCGACTGCGGAACAATGGGCTCGCGCCGGCTGGGCTGTGATCGACGGCGACCTCGTGCGTCTCAATCCCGAAGGTTGGCTGAGACTCGACAGCCTTGCCGCCGGGTTGACAGGCTCTTGAAGCGATTTTTACGTTGGGACCCATGGCATACCCAGAGCTGAACGAACGCGAGCGTCGCGTACTCGAAGCAGTCATTCAATCGTATGTGCAAACCGCACAGCCGGCGGGATCGCATGCAATTGCGCGCCGCTTCGGCCTCGGCGTGTCCGCTGCGACAATCCGCAATACGATGAGCGATCTCGAGGAAAAGGGGATGCTCTATCATCCGCATACGTCCGCGGGACGCGTGCCGACCGACGTTGCGTATCGCTTCTACGTCGATTCGCTGATTCAGCTGCCACCGGAAATGAGCCACGAGCAGCAACGGCTGACCGCGGAGATCTTCGCGGCGGGCTCCGCAGTCGAAGGAATTCTGCGGCGTGCTGCTCAGAGTCTCGGTGTTCTTACGCAGGAGCTGGGTATCGCGCTTGGACCGCGTCTCGATGACAGTGTACTCGAGCGACTCGATCTCGTCCGTCTTTCGTCCGAGCGCATTCTTGTCGCACTGACACTCGCTGGCGGATCTGTGCGAACGATCTTCATCGAGGCAAAGGGTGAAGTCGCGGATGCTGCATTGACTGAAGTGACGCGCTTGCTGAATGAGCGGCTTTCGGGATCGACGTTACGCGATATCAGGCAAAGTCTCGGCGAGCGCCTTCGCGACACGGGACCGACCGCGAGTGCTGCCGAGCTGCTGAACGTTTTCGTCGAAGAAGGCGAACAGCTGATCGATGCAGCAATGCAGAACGATTCAGGCGATGTATTGCTGGGTCATGCGTCAGTTCTAGCAGAACAGCCCGAATTCTCGAGCGTGAACAACATGCGCCGTCTGGTTGCCCTCACCGAAACGCGCGAAGATCTCGCTGCATTGCTCCGCAAGCGAAGCGATGTTGGCGGAATCACAATCAGCATCGGAGCAGAGCACAACGATCCAAAACTGGAAAACTTTACTGTCGTCACAGCGCAGTATCGTGCTGGCGGATTGAGTGGCGTGATCGGCGTAATCGGTCCGACTCGAATGCCCTATGAGAAAGTGATCTCTCTCGTGACGCACACATCCAAGCTCATCACTGAACTGCTCGAATAGCATAATGGCTGATTTTTATAACACGCTCGGCGTAGCACGAACGGCTTCAGATGATGAGATAAAGCGGGCTTACCGAAAGCTCGCGATGCAGTTTCATCCTGATCGCAACAACGGATCAGCTGAAGCTGAAGCGAAATTCAAGGAGATCACTGAGGCGTATGATGTCCTCCGTGATCCGAACAAGCGCGCAACGTACGACCGCTTTGGTGAGGCGGGACTGCGAAGTGGCGGCGGCGGCTTCCATCACGTCGATCTGTCCGAGGCGCTCAATATCTTCATGCGCGACCTCGGTGGGTTCGCGGGCTTTGGCGACTTATTTGGTGCGGGTGGTCAACAGACTGGCCCGCGCACCGGGTCGGATGTTCGCATCACGATGCCTCTCAAGCTGAGTGAGGTAGCGAGCGGCGTAGAAAAAACCGTGAACGCAAAGCTTCTGGTCAGCTGCGACCGTTGTGAAGGAAAGGGAGCGGAGCCGGGAAGCGAAGTCGTGCGATGTCCGACATGCGCCGGCTCGGGAGAAGTAAGGCGTGCGCAGCGCTCGTTCTTCGGTCAGGTGATAAGCGTCAGTCCATGTCCGACGTGCGCGGGTGAAGGGAGCGTGATTAACTCGCCCTGCAAGAAATGTCGTGGTGAAGGAAGAGTTCGCCAGGAAGAAAAACTCACGATCCGCGTCCCGGCGGGTGTTGCGACTGGTCAGTACATGACCATGCGTGGTGAAGGAAATGTTGGCCCGCGCGGCGGTGGACGCGGCGACATTCTGATTGTCTTCGAAGTCGAAGAAGATCCGCGCTTCGAGCGTGACGGTGAAGATCTTTACTGCGAAGTTCTCGTAACGTATCCGCAGCTGGTGTTCGGTGCGGACGTTGAAGTCCCGACAGTCACGTCGAGCGTAACGCTACACGTTCCACCGCGCACAGAGAGCGGACAGGTTTTCCATTTGAAGGGGCGTGGTCTTCCGCGAGTGAACGCATCCGGAACTGGTGACCTCCATATCCGTCTCCAGCTTCACACTCCGGATACTCTCATCGAGGAAGAAGAGCGGCTGATCAAGCGCCTCGGGGAAATTCAGGTTGCTCCGCTCGAGCGCCGCGCGAAGGGATTCTGGTCGAAGGTGAAGGAGTCACTAGGCGCCTAGTCGTTGATCCCCACCGAAGAAAAATGGATCGAGGTTCGTGTCACGGGTGCGAAGAATCGTGACGCGGTAGTCGCTGCGCTGTTCGCGGAGGGTTCGCTGGGCGTACAGGAAAACGGGGACGCAATCGTCACCCATTTTCCCGCTAGCGCCGATCTCTCGGCGCTCCGTGCGTTAATAAGCGGGACAAATCCAGATGCATCAATCTCCATCGATCCTGCTGTGCTGCCGGAAGTTCTTGATTGGCAGGGCACCGTACGGCGTCAGATTGTCGGTGCATTGACGATTGCGCCGCCGTGGCTCGCTCGAGATCTCGATCCGCAAACGACCATTGTCATCGAGCCGGCAATGGCGTTTGGAACCGGCGACCATCCGACCACGCGTGGTGTTCTTCGGTTGATGCAGACGACGTCACTGCGTGATAAAGTCGTCGCGGATCTCGGCGCAGGCTCGGCTATTCTTGCGATTGCCGCCGCGAAGCTTGGCGCACGAAAAGTTGTCGCAGTCGAGCTCGACCCGGACGCGTCGGGTAACGCAAACGAAAATATTGCGCGCAATGCGGTTCAGGACCGCGTTCACTACATCGAGGGTGATGCCTTCGCGATTCTACCGCTGGTCGCGCCGGTGGGTTTTGTTTTCGCGAATATTCTCTCATCCGTGCTCATTGACTTGCTGCCCGCGATCCGCGACTCGCTAGAAGACCCGGGGAAGGCCATTCTTTCCGGCATTCTGGCGGATGAGCGGCCGACAATGTTGCAGGCTCTACACAACAACGAATGGAACATCGATGATGAAGACTTCGAAGGCGAGTGGTGGAGCGTTCTGATCAGCCGCGCGTAGCGGCAACATTTTTTTGCGCGGATGAGTACGTCGCAGGGGGACACGTATCACTTGCCGACGACGCTGCCCAGCACGCGCGAGTGCTACGAATTGGACCGGGCGAAATTGTTGAGCTTCGCAACGGACACGGGTCTGCAGCACGCGGCCTGCTCGCTCGAGTGACGAAGCGCTCACTCACTGTGGACGTCGAAAAGATCTGGAACATCCCTCAACCCGCCGAAGTTCACATGATGGTTCCGGTGGGCGATCGTGACCGGATGTTGTTGCTCGCAGAGAAAGCAACGGAGCTCGGCGCAGCGAGCTGGCGTCCGGTTATGTGGCGACGATCGAAGAGTGTAACTGGAAGAGGCGAAGGGCCGACCTTCGTTTCGAAAACGAGAGCACGAATGATCTCGGCACTCACGCAATCCGGCGGCGGTTGGCTGCCCCAAATTCATCCATCCGCGTCGATTGCTCGCGCAATATCGGCGGCACCGGATTGTACTCGAGTGCTGCTCGATGCGAATTCAGATCAAACGCTTCTTTCGCTTACCGAGAGGGAGTTTCCTATGGTAATTGCGTTAGGTCCTGAGGGAGGGCTCGCCGCTGATGAGCGCGATGAAATGATCGAAGCCGGATTTATTCCCGCGCGAATTGGCGCCGCGATCCTTCGTTTTGAAACTGCGGGAATCGCTGGGCTTGCAATTGCACGCGCAATGTCCGAAAACCGCGTTGGAGAATCGAATGGCTGAGGATTGTTTATTCTGCCGGATTGTTGGAGGTCAAATTCCGGCGTCGATCGTTACAAGAACCGATGACGTGGTTGTATTCCGTGACATCAATCCGCAGGCTCCTACTCATCTTCTCGTAATCCCCACAAAGCATGTTGCTTCGCTGAACGACGCTGATGCTTCCGATGATCTCGGTCGTTTAATGCGTGCAGCCGTTGACGCCGCTAAAGGAGCGGGGATAGCGGAATCAGGTTACCGCATCGTTATCAACGCTGGTGAGAACGGAGGGCAGACAGTTTCGCATCTCCATTTGCACGTGCTTGGTGGGCGAAGGATGGCGTGGCCTCCGGGCTAAGCGGGATTGAGGCAAACGGTTGTAGAATCGCCTCTTACAGGGTAATTTTTTTAGTCTATCCAACAATCGGCGTCGAATCGCCACGAAGGGGGGAAGTAGATTTTGTCGGAAGTCATCATTCATGACGACGAGAACTTTGAGCGCGCGCTCAAGCGCTTCAAAAAGAAGTGCGAAAAAGCGGGCATTCTCTCCGATCTGCGCAAGCATCGGCATTACGAGAAGCCAAGCGAGAGGCGGAAGCGCAAGCTGAACACCGCCATGCGCAAGAACCGTCGGACGCGCAGAGTTTAAATGTCCGATCTGCAGACGCGTTTACAGGCTGATCTGAACGCGTCGCGAAAGGCACAGGACAAGCCGGCAACACTTCTCCTCGGTACGATTCTCTCGGATATAAAAAACCGGCGGATCGAGCTGAAACGAGACCCGAACGACGCTGAAATAATCGATGTCCTGAGAAAGGGCATCAAGCGTCGTCGCGAATCGGTCGAGATGTACGAAAAGGGAGGCAGAGACGATCTCGCCGCAAAGGAGCGCAGCGAGGTTGCCGCCCTCGAGAAATATCTTCCGCCCGCGGTGAGCAGCGATGAGCTTCGCGCTGCTGTGACCGCTGCGATCGCCGGTGGGGCAACAACCATCGGTGCAGTGATGGGAAAAGTTCTTCCGCAATTCAAGGGACGCGCGGAAGGCTCGGCGATCAACGCGATTGCGAAAGAGGAGTTGGGCAAGCAGGGGTGAAAACGCTGACTGAAGTCTTAAAAACCCGAACTGGCGACGACATTCGCGAGATCGGGTTTTTGCGTTTCATGGAGCCTGGGTGGTGAACCAGCACGCGCTTCGGGTCATCGAGTTTCCATCCGCTGTCGATCTGGTCGCCGGACGCGCATCATCATCGACAGGTGCCGAGCGCATTCGCGAAGCATCGCCGCGATCTGATCGCGAGTGGATTGCGCGTGAGCACTCGCGTGTCACCGCGATGCGCGCTTTGCTTGAAGAAGAGAATCCGTGGTCGCCGCAAAGAATTCCGGACGTGCAATCCGCGCTCTCTCGTTTGCGTGTTGCCGGCGCGACTCTCAATGCCGCAGAGCTGCTTGCTATCGCTGATCTTCTTCGCAGCTCGCGGCTTACCTCTGACTCACTGAATGGCGCGAAAGTGCCTGTCGTCACGAAAGCGCTCCTCGCTGACGAAATCGATTCTCTGTTTGTCTCGCCTGCCGACGAGAAAAGAATTGGCGCCGCAATCGACGATGATGCAAACGTGCGCGACGAAGCTTCACCGCTTCTTAGAAGGGTTCGGCGTGAGCTTCGTGGATCGCAGGGGGAGCTGGTGAAACTGCTCGAGCGCATCATGTCGAATCTCGAGTCGCACTATCGCGTTCCGGACATGTCCGTCACGGTGCGAAACGGTCGCTTCGTCGTTCCGGTAAGACGTGAAGCGCGCTCCGCGGTTGGCGGAATTGTCCACGATACTTCTTCAACTGGTGCAACGCTGTTCGTCGAGCCGCCGGCGGCGGTTGAAGCGGGCAATCGCATTCGGGAGCTCGAGGCGGAGGAGCTTCGGGAAGTCGATCGCATTCTGTTCGAGCTCAGTGAGAGTGTCCGGCCTGCGACGGATGCCCTCGATCAAACTTTCAACGCATTGACGGAGCTCGATACTCTTTACGCTCGTGCTCGCTTTGCGATCGAATTCGAGTGCGCGGCGTTCGACTTATCTCCATCCGCGGATGGTTTTGCCATTGTTAACGGCCGCCATCCGCTCCTGCTTGCACAGGGAATTCCCGTAGTCGCTTTCGATCTAACGCTCGAGCGCGATGAACGAACTCTTCTAATCTCCGGGCCGAACACCGGAGGGAAAACCGTTCTTCTCAAAGCTCTCGGACTCTTCGCTGCCCTCGCACAGTCCGGGATCCCTGTGCCCGTGGGAAAGGGATCGCGTCTCGCAATCTTCGACGAAGTGTACGCAGACGTTGGCGACGAGCAATCGATCAGCTCGAGCCTGTCTACGTTTAGCGCCCACATTCGTAACCTTGCCGAGGTTCTTCGTGAAGCTACGTCGGAATCGCTGGTTTTAATCGACGAGCTGGGATCCGGCACGGATCCGGTCGAAGGAGCTGCATTAGGCGGCGCAATTCTCGAATCACTCACGCGGCGTGGGAGTCTCTCAGTCGCCACAACACACCTCGGCGCACTCAAAGAGCTGGCGACGGAAGTGCCCGGGGTGGTAAACGCATCTCTTCAATTCGATCCTGTTCTTCTTGCGCCAACGTACCGACTGATCAAGGGAATTCCAGGGAGATCGTATGGAATCAGCATCGCGAGAAGACTCGCACTCCCTGAAGACATTCTCGCCAATGCAGAGGCGCGATTACCAACTGGTGAGCGCGATGTAAACGCGTTACTCGCCGAGCTCGAGTCACGCGAGCAAGAACTTTCGGAGACTGAAAAAGAAACTGCCGCAATCGCCGAAGATGCTCGAACGCGCGCGCGCAGAGTTGCGGAGCGCGAGAAGAATGTGAAAGAGCGGGAGCGAAATGCGGAGCGTGATGCGCGACGGGAAGCTCGAAGAGTTCTTCTCGATGCGCGCGATGAGGTAGAACGGACAATCAAAGAGTTACGCGCCGCGGCGGCAGAGGCGACTGACGCAGCAGCCCGAGAGGCCAGACGTCGTGTGGAGCAGCTCGCAGCGGATGAGGCAGAGAACATTGCGCAGCTGGATCGCCAGGAGGCAGCAGAAGCTCTCTCTGAGGAGAGGCGAGGCACGCCTGCAGCACCAACTGAAGGCGATTTTGTCGCGGTACCGTCGCTCGGCGGCAAGACCGCGCGGCTCATGGAGATTCGCGGAGACGATGCGATTGTCGCGATCGGCTCGATGAAGCTGAGCGTTCCTCGAGACACGCTTTCAGTTGCAGATGCACCGGAATCCGGTGAGCGCGTACACATCGCGATTCGCGGTGATACACCGGAGCTGGAAGCCAAAAGCGAAATCGATCTTCGCGGAATGCGTGCTGCTGAAATCGAAGATCTTGTGATGCGTGCTGTGGACTCAGCGGTGAGAGCGGATCTCAAGACTCTGCGTTTCATTCACGGAAAGGGGACTGGCGCGTTGCGTGAGCGAGTCGCAGAGATGCTCAGCAAGGAAAGTCGCGTCTCGAGCTTCCGACTCGGCGCCTGGAACGAAGGCGGCGCGGGTGTCACAGTGGCGGAGCTGACGTGATTCCCGACGAGACCATCGAGCAGATTCGAGAGGCTGCTGATATCGTCGGAATCATTGGCGAATACGTCCCGCTGAAAAAAACGGGCGCTGATTTTCGCGGTCCGTGCCCTTTCCATCAGGGGACGCGCCGGAATTTTTCGGTTTCTCCGTCGAAGCGCATGTACCACTGCTTCGTGTGCAACGAGAGCGGTGACGTTTTCAAGTTTCTGACGAAGAGGCTCGGCGTCGATTGGCCTGAGTCCGTTCGAATTGTCGGCGAAAAAACGGGAATCGAGGTAAAGGACACTCAGGCTCGTCGCGACGGTCCCGATCCACGCGAGCCTTTCTGGGAAGTCAACGCGACCGTCGCGGCCTATTTCAAGCAGCAGCTGTGGGACGACCCAGTTGGCGCCGCGGCACGGGACTACTTGAAGGAAAGAGCTCTCTCCCGCGAAGTCGCGGACGAGTTCGGTCTTGGATTTGCTCCGCGTGAGATTGGCTTGATGCGCACGTACATGAATACGCTCGGCTTCGATGACGCGCGCCTGCTCGAGGCGGGTCTGCTTACGCGATCGGACCAGGATACCGAGCCTCGTCCCCGATTTCGAAATCGATTGATCTTTCCGATCCTCGATGTTCCCGGCCGAATCGTCGCCTTTGGCGGTCGACTAATTGGTCCGGGCGACGTGAAGTATCTGAATTCTCCCGACACGCCAGTTTTTTCGAAAGGAAAGCTGTTGTACGGATTGAACCGCGCACGTAACGAGATCCGCCGCGCCGATCGTGCGCTAATTGTTGAAGGGTACTTCGATGCAGTGCGTGTTATGTCAGCGGGGATACAAGAAGTTGTGGCGCCGCTCGGTACTGCATTGACCGAGATGCAGGCAACTCTTCTCAGAAAGTACACGCGAAATGTCTTTCTTCTTTACGACAGCGATGCAGCGGGGCTCAAAGCGACGTTCCGAAGTGGGGATGAGCTGTTACGTCAGGGATTTTCCGTTCGCGTTGTGACACTTCCCCCCGGAGAAGATCCCGACAGCTTCGTCAGAGCCAACGGTGCAGCCGCTCTGGAGGCACAGCTCGATACGGCAATCGACGTATTCGAGCGAAAAATTCAAATCCTCGAGCGTGCAGGCTGGTTTGGTGAAGTTCAAAAGAAGAGACGCGCACTGGATCGTTTGCTGCCGACGATTCGAGCAACTTCGGATCAGATAATGCGCGAGCTTTATATCAATCGGACGAGTGAAGTCACGGGGGTGGATCGCACCATCCTGCAAAATGAGCTCGCCGCTGCGCGCGGATTTACACCGCCCGTACAGCGGCAGCCGGTTGCACCGCGTATCAATACTGAAGTCCGCGCGCGCCGGGGTGATAGAAGATCCCGGTCGTATGTGCGCAGTGCTTCTGCAGAAAAGGAGCTCATCCGAGCGATGCTCACCCACCAAGCGCAGGTGGAAACCATTGCACAGCGTGTTGGGCCTGACAGCTTTAGAGATCCCCGTTATCGCGCTGTATTCTCGGCGCTACTGAATGCCGGAGACGGTGCAACCATGGAAGCGATTGCGCCCATGCTCGACGCCGAATCAATCGAGGTTGTCCAATCGCTGCTTGAAGAATCCGGCGCAATCGTGGAGTCAGGCGCAATGGTCGACCCGCAGCGAACGATCGATGATTCGCTCGCGAAGCTCGAGGTTCGAGAGATGGAAGACCGGCTCGCCGGAATTGACAGGGTACTGCCGTTGGCGAGCGGGAAGGAGAGGGAAGAGCTCGACAAAGAGAGGCAAGAGCTTGTGTTGCAAATGCGCGCATCGGGAAAAATGGGATTCAAAGCGTTTCGGCGCGGACGCTCACGTTGATTTATCGAGGAGGCAGGTAATGCAGACTGATGTAGAGATGTTGTTGTCGTTGCAGGCAGACGACGCAGAGATAACGGAGCTCGAGACAAGATTGCGTGCGTTGGAGCCGCGCATGTCGGATCTCGACCGCAAACGGGAAAATGCCGTCGCGGCGCTCGGCCGGGCTCGCACCGCCGTCGAAGCGGAGGAGAAGCGGCAGCGCGAGCTTCAAACGAAAGTCGCGACGCACAAGGCAATGCAGGAGAGAAATCTTGCACAGCTGGATGCCGTGAAGCGGCTGAAAGAAGCAACTGCCGCGATGGCTCAGGTGGAATCAGCGCGACGGATCATCGCGGAAGACGAAAGCGAGCTCCAGGCAATTTCGCGCCGCCTTTCGGATCTCAGAACTTCGGTTCAGACACAGGAAGCGGCTGTGAGTGCGGTGGAAAGTGAGCAGTCGACAGCACGCGAGGAGATCTCGAAGGAAAAGGGCGAAATCGTGGGCTCGCTCGAGCTCGCTCGCCAGGCGAGAATGACTAAGACGTCCGGTGTGCCGAGACCCCTGCTTGGTAAGTACGACAGAATCCGTACGCGGCGGCCACAAGCGCTTTATCCACTGCGCGGCGATTCATGCGGCAACTGCAACACAGCGATTCCGATGCAGCGGCGGAATCTCATGGCGGTGAACGGTGCAATCGATGTTTGCGAAGCTTGCGGAGTTTTGCTTTATCGAGCGTAACAACTGCTTGAGTCGTCCGCTCTCACATTCTAGCTTCCGAATGTGAGTGCAACTTCGATAGAGCCAGAGGTACAGCGAGCACGACCGGCTGCGGCGCGGTGGATAATTCCACGTGTTCCTGCGCCCGAAGCGGTTGCGAGCCTCAGCGCAGCGCTCACAATTCCTCAAGCTGTCGCGAATCTTCTTTTGATTCGCGGACATGTAGACCCCGAGGCGGCAAAGCGTTTTCTTCGCCCGCGTCGCGATCAGCTTCACGATGGTTTTTCGATGCGCGGGTTAACGAAAGCCGTCGAACGACTCGCTCGTGCATGCGCCCAAGGTGAGACCGTTCTCGTTCATGGCGATTACGACGTCGACGGAATTTGTTCGACGACGGTCATGACACGAACGCTGAAGGAATTTGGCGCGAAACCCGTTCCGTTCATTCCCCATCGTCTTACAGACGGTTATGACCTGAGTGCTGCAGGTGTACGCGCAGCGATGGAAAATCATGCGGCGGTTGTGCTCACCTGCGATTGCGGCACCAGCGCTCGCGAGCCAGTTGCCGAGCTGTGTCACGCGGGGATCGATGTCATAGTGAGTGACCACCATCTACCTGGCGAAGCGCTGCCTGAATGTCTGGCGATTCTAAATCCGCGGCAGGACGGCTGCGAATATCCGGACAAAGATCTCGCGGCTGTCGGCGTTGCATTCAAGCTCGCGCTCGCACTGGCGAAACATCTCGGTCGCAACGACGCATTCATCTGGAGAATGCTTGACCTCGTTGCGCTCGCTACGATCGCTGACGTCGCTCCTCTAAAAGGTGAGAATCGGGTTCTTGTACGCTATGGCCTCCGAATGCTTTCGGAGACACGCAACATTGGGCTGCGCGCGATGATTCGGGCAGCAGGCATGCAAAACAAGCTGCTGACTGCCGGGCGCGTCGGTTACATACTCGCACCGCGATTGAACGCCGCAGGCAGAGTTGGGCATGCGATGCTTGGCGTCCAATTGCTGATGACGTCGGACGAGCACGAGGCCAATTCAATCGCGCGCAAGTTGGAAGAGCTCAACGCAACTCGACAGGAGCTCGACCATCAAACGCTCGAAGAAGCGCGTGAGATGATCGACCTGCTCGATCCTGCTGAGACATACGGAATCGTTCTCGCGAAAGAAGGCTGGCACCCGGGAGTGATTGGTATCGTTGCTTCACGAATCGTGGAGTATTACGGGCGTCCGGCCGTTCTCATCGCAATCGATGGAGATACCGGCAAGGGATCCGGGCGAGCAATTCATGCGCTCGATCTTCACGCCGCGCTCGGTAGGTGCAGTGATCTTTTGATTCGATACGGGGGACACCGGGCGGCTGCCGGAATTACAATCGAGCGTTCGCGAATCGATGAATTCATTCTTCGCTTCAATGAAGTCGCTCGATCGATGCTAAAACCTGAAGATCTGATTCCGGAAATCAAAATCGATCTCGAGATCGGAATCGATGGAGCAAATGAAGAGCTCGAGCGCTTGCTCCGGCACTTCGAGCCTTTTGGAATGGGAAATCCATCACCCGTTCTTGTTGCCCGCGGTGTTCATCTTGTTGCTCCGCCGAAGATCATTGGAAGAGATGGACTGAAGCTTCGTCTGACTGCGGGAAAGGGAGAGCTCGAAGCAATCGGCTGGGGATTTGCCGATCGCATCGGGGAGTTCGATACGAATACACCTGTCGACGTTGCGTTCCGTCTCGAGCGCGACGATTATCGCGGTGAGAGTCGCCTTCAGGCGCGCATCGCGGACATTTGTCCGCAGCGAAAAAAACTCGATTAGGTGCGGATCGTCGCGGGCCGGTGGCGGGGACGAATCATCGAAGCGCCGGCCGGACTTGCCGTGCGTCCAACACTCGATCGTGTTCGAGAAGCGTGGATGAGCATTCTCCAACGCGAAATTCCCGGAGCAAAAGTTCTCGATCTGTTCTCAGGCTCCGGTGCGCTTGGACTGGAAGCACTCTCGCGTGGCGCGGTGAGCGTGGATTTCGTCGAGAACAGCGCTGGCAGTCTGCGTTCGCTGCGCGCAAACATCGAAAAGCTCGGAGCCGAGGCCGACTCGACAATCCATCGTGCAGACGCAATAAAGTTTGCGGGCAGGCTCGCAGCAGGCGACTTCGACATCGCCTTCGCAGACCCGCCGTATTCAGGCGGCGCCGCCGTTCAATTGGCTGCCCACTGGCTTCAGGTTCCATTCTCGTCGATCTTCTCGGTCGAGCACGGAGCATTCGAAAAAATGCCTGCCGGCGGAGACACGCGGCGCTATGGCACGTCGGCCATCACCATCTATCGGGGCGGGGAATAGCGTGGGAACTATAGCGATCTACGCAGGCAGCTTCGATCCAATAACGCGCGGTCACGAGGATCTCATCACTCGCAGCTGCGAATTCGTCGACAAGGTTGTCGTTGCGGTTGCTCGCAACAGCTCGAAGAAACCGCTTTTCACGGCTAAAGAGAGAGTCGAGCTGATAAAGGAAGTGACACGTGGCAACGACTGTGTCGAAGTGCGCCAATTCGAGGGACTGCTCGTAAACTTTGCGCGCAGCGTCAACGCCTCGCTGATCATTCGCGGACTGCGGGCGATGAGTGATTTCGAGTATGAGTTCCAGATGGCGCTCATGAATCGCCACTTATCTCCCGGGCTCGAAACCGTTTTTATGATCCCATCGGTAGAAACAACTTTCATCAGCTCGAGCATCGTACGCGAAATCGCACTCCACGGCGGATCACTTGACGGTCTTGTTCACTCGGCTGTTGCTGAAGCACTGACCAAGCGCTACGCGTCGCACTAACAAGTCGTCGTCCTTACGATGAGTTTCGTCGAGAGCATCCGTGAGCGTGCGGCGGCGCTCAATGCGACGATTGTTTTTCCCGAATCAGGTGACGATCGCATTCTCGCTGCAGTAGCGTCGCTATCAAAATCGGGAATCGTTCGCCCCATTCTCATTATGGATGCGCAACATCCGGAAACCCACGCAAAGGCAGAGGCGGTCGGTGTTCCCGTAATTCGCTCGGACGATCGAAGCCCGGTCGTCTTCGCCGACCAGATGGTGGCTGATGGCAAAGTCACCGGCTGTGTTGCCGGCGCTGTGTACACATCAGCGGAGGTTTTGCGCGCCGCGTTGAAAACGATCGGTGTGCGTAAAGGACTCAAAACGGTGTCGAGCGCCTTCTATATGGTAGCACCGTCACGATGGGGAGCAGCCGCCGACGTTCTCACCTTCACCGACTGCGCTGTTGTTCGATATCCGACCGCGGAGCAGCTTGCCGAGATCGCGCTGACGGCCGCTGAGGACAGAGTACGGATCGTCGGCGACGAGCCACGCGTTGCGTTCCTCTCGTTCAGCACTCATGGCAGCGCCGAAGGCGAAAGCGTTAACACCGTGAGAGAGGCGCTGGCTCTGGTACGCGACCGCGCACCGCGCCTCGCTGTGGACGGAGAATTGCAAGGTGACGCAGCACTGGTACCGGAGATCGCCCTTCGCAAGGCGCCCGGCGGCAGTATCGGTGGCAGCGCGAACGTGCTCGTATTTCCGTCTCTCGATGCGGGCAACATCGCGTACAAGCTGGTGCAGCGCCTCGCTGGTGCGAGCGCAATTGGTCCCATCCTTCAGGGACTTGCCCGGCCCGCCGCTGATCTCTCGCGCGGTGCTACTGTGGAGGACATTATTAACGTTGCCGCCGTTACCGCTCTCCAATCGGTTTCGGCGCCGACTTGTTGAACACACTCGGAGACAAGAATGAGTTTCTCGATCAGTAAGCAGGGCGAGGTGGTCGTAGTAGACGTGGAGGGCCAGCTCATTGTCGGCAATCGCCAGGAGCTCAAGCAGAAAGTTCTCGATGAGCTCGAGCGCGGTGAAAAGAAATTTCTCATCGACTTCAGCCAGACCGGATACATCGACAGCTCCGGACTCGGCGTCCTCGTTTCGCTGTCGAAGAAAATCCGCGAGCAGGGAGGCGAGCTCCGCCTGGCAAATCTGAACGATGACCTGCAAACCCTCTTCGAGCTCACCAAGCTCGACACGCTATTCCAGATTTCCGATACCAGGGAGCGCGCGCTAGAGAGCTTCTGATGGCCAAACCTCGCGTCGCTCTCGATGTCGAGATTCCCAGCGACGTCAAATACATCGAACACGTAGTAGAGCTCGCGACACGAGAGTGTCGCGAGCTGCATCTGCCCCCTCAAAAATGCTCGCTCAACGTGCCAGTGGCACTGTCCGAAGCGCTCTCCAACGCCATCCTCCGCGGCAACCGCGACGGAAAAAACAAGCGTGTACGGCTTCGCACTGTTATAAAGGATGACGCAGTGATTTTCGACATCACCGATGAGGGAGCTGATTTCGACATGGACAACGCGCGCGTAGAGCCGACCGCTGATAATCTCGAGCGCGAGGAAGGCCGCGGGCTTTTCCTTATGCATCGGCTGATGGACAAGGTCGAGCACATGTACAAACGCGGAAACACGGTAAGGCTAACTCTGCTTCGCGAATGAAAGAGCTGGAGACGGTTCTCGTTGCTTTTCGCGATATCACGCAATGCGACGCGGCCGTCTGGAGTACAACAACCGGCAATGTCGAGGATCTGACAGCAATTGCGCGGTCGGCTCCAAAGGTACCGCCGCCCGACAATCTCCCTTTCGGTTACAACGTTCAGCCCCTCAGAACAAACAGCGGAGCGATGCTCGTGGCGCCGGTGCCAGGCGCAAAGCGCACGTGGTTAGCCGTTGCACCGTGTGGCAGTGCAGGCGAACCTGCCGAAAAACATCTCCAGCTGTTGCTTCCATTCGTTGCACAGATTCTTCGCGGCGCTTCCGAAGTCGATCACGCAGCAATGGAGCTCGCCGAACGCTACGAGGAAATCAATCTTCTCTATACCATCGGCGACATACTGGGCCGCACCGTTACGCTTGAGGACGCCGCCGCGACCATTCTTACAGAAATCTCCGAGACTGTAGGAGCGCGTCACGCATCTATTCTGGTGCATGAGCCGGCCAGCGACGTGCTTCACGTTGTCGCGGCAATCGGGAGCGGCTCGGAAGGGGCGCCACCGATTCCCGTTGATGATCCTGACTGCGTTTCGGCTCGCGTGTTTCGAACGCAGCATCCGCTGACTGTCGATGAGCACGAGATGGTGTGCGAAGCGGAGCGTCCATACCGGCGCGGACAGATGCTTTCCGTTCCGATTATGTGGACGACGCCATCAGGCGGACAGCCGCTCGGCGTTGTAAACCTTTCCGATCGTCGCTCTCATGAGCCTTATAGCGCGGGCGATCAGAAACTCGTTGCAGCAATCGCAACGCAGATCGGCACGGCGATTCAAAATGCGCGGCTCGTGCGCGCATCACTCGAGCAGCAGCGATTGATGCAGGAGATGTATCTCGCGCACGATCTCCAAATGAAGCTGCTGCCCAACCCCGCGATTGTTGCTCCTGAAGCGAAGGTTGCGGCGCGCGTCGTTCCCGCCGAGAGTGTTGGAGGAGATTTTTATCATCTCTTCCGAATGGCGGGTGGACGCACCGGAGTTATGGTCGGCGATGTTTCAGGACATGGGTATCGCGCTGCTCTGATCATGGCGCTCGCGATGAGCGCCGCGGCAATTCATGCTCAGAGCGCGCCTGATCCGGGCCAGATGTTGTCGCAGCTTCTCGCGACTTTACGCGAAGAGCTCGCAACAACAGAGATGTTCATTTCCATGTTCTTTGGCGTGATCGAGAAAAAAAGTGCCAGCCTGCGCTACTCTAACACTGGTCATCCTCACGCCTTTATTTTCAGCCCGAAAGGAAAACCCCGGCGATTGGTTGCACAGGGTCCACCGTTGGGGATGACTGACGAAGCGCCGGGCGCCGCCGCAGAACCATGGCAAAAGGGTGAAGATCTTCTCGTGCTTTTCACCGACGGAATTATCGACGCGCGCAGTCCGACTGGGGAGCGACTCGGCGAAGCAAAGGTGCTTCAGGTGATCGGAAAGTATCGCGCGGAAATGCCCGATGAAATTCTCAAGCGTGTATTCGACATGCTCGCTGAATTCACCGGTGGAGCACCGAGCGACGACGATTTGACACTGCTGCTTCTGCGCAGCTGACGGCGATGCCGCGCCGCGGGGCGAATCCGCCCGTTCTAAAAAAGTTCGGTCAGCACTTCCTCAACGATCGTTCAGCCCTTTCCGATATTGCTGATGCAGCAATGGTGAGCGCCGAGGATATTGTAATCGAGGTCGGACCGGGAAGGGGAGCGCTTACCGACGAGCTGTTGAAACGCGCGGGCCGGGTGATCGCGGTAGAGATAGATCATCAGCTGGCAGAAAATCTTCGTGCGAAATATTCAGGTGAGAAACGAATCGAAATTGTCGAGCGTGACATACTCGATGTATCGGTTGCGCAGCTTGTCGATGGACCGTTTGTCGTAGTTGGAAATGTTCCTTATTACATCACCACACCGATTCTTTTTCATGCGCTCGAGCCGCCGCTTCCTGTTCGATGTGTATTTCTTGTGCAGCGAGAAGTCGCGGAACGAATCGTGTCTCCCCCGGGATCGCGGGAATACGGTGCGCTTTCCGTGAATGTTCAGGCGATCGCACACGCAGAGATTGTCCGAATGGTTCCCCCGCGGGCGTTTTCACCGCCTCCGAAAGTTGATTCAGCGGTTGTTCGTATTACTCCGCTTCAGAACCCGATCGTTCCTCCCAATGAAATCGTCGAATTTCGGAAGTTTGTGTTGGCGATCTTCGGGATGAGACGAAAGCAGATCGGGAATGTTCTTAGATCGGTGCGGAGAATTTCGATTGAAGATTCCAGGTTGATACTTGAATCCCAATCGATCGATCCGGAGGCACGGCCGGAGACACTTTCGCCGAATCAGTTCGTTGAAATTCTCCGAGCGATGAGACAGTGACAGGCCACGGAACACGGATTACCCGTCGAGTTCCAGGTCAATAGTTCTCGGCGTTCGGTTTTCGAGTAATGAGTGGTCGGTCAACCGATTACTGAAAACCCGCTAGCTGATTGCCGAGAACTATTGACTCAATACTCGACGGGGTAATCCGTGTTCACGCACCTTTGTTCGTCAACGCGAACGTCAGCCCCTCGAGCTCCATCGCCATATTCACAGACCGAACGGTGACATCAGGCGGAACAGTCAACTGGATCGGCGCAAAGTTGAGAATTCCTTTGATCCCCGCTTTCACGATTCGATCGACGAGTTTTTGCGCAGCATCAGCAGGAACAGCAAGGACTGCAATCTGGTAACGCTTCGAAGAAATGTCCCGCTCGAGCTCAGCCTCTGGGCGCACAGTGATGTCACCCCAACGCGTGCCCACCTTCGACGGGTCACTGTCATAAACGCCGGCGACAACAAATCCTCGCTCGGCGAACCCCGCGTAACGTGCGAGCGCGGCGCCGATTTTCCCTGCGCCAACGATACAAACACGCCATTGCCGGCCGAGGCCGAGGATCTCTCTCAGTCGTGAGGAAAGCTCGGGCACAGAGTAACCGAGACCACGCTTTCCGAAGGATCCGAAAAAGGACAAATCCTTTCGGACCTGCGCCGAAGTAGTGCCGCCAAGGTGCGCGAGATCATCGCTCGATGTAGTTGTAACCCCCCGTGCTTCAATCTCTTCGAGGAAGCTCAGATAGAGCGAAAGACGGCGGATTGTTGATTCTGCGATGTGTCTCAAGGGCGCTTGTGAATTTGTTCACAAGGTACTCTTTACCCCTATCACGGTCAACGTTGACCACCATGCTATCTTCTTGGCGTGGCAGTGCACGTTACGTCGGAGATAGGCAAGCTCAAGTCGGTTCTCGTCCACCCCCCGGGCGCCGAGCTGTACGCGGTAACGCCGTCAACACGCGAGGCGTACCTCTACGACGACATCATGGATGTCCCTCAAGCCCAGCGGGAGCATCGTCGATTCGTCGCAATTCTGGAACGCTTTTGCGAGGTGCATTCCGTCCGTGATCTGCTTTCGGAGATTCTGGGAGACGCCGACGTTCGCCAGCGCTTGATTCACGACACAATCGACATCCTTCCCTCGTTTCCGATCGCGCGCGAGCTGCATGAAATGACGCCGTCCGATCTCGCCTCAGCCCTCATCGAGGGAAGGGGAGAGCCTCAAGGTCCGCTCGCAATGGCGCTGAACGAGGGCGGCTATGCATTGCCGCCGCTTCCAAATCTGTATTTCACGCGCGACGTCGCGGTGGGTCTCAATGAACACATAATGATCGGCTCCATGCGATACGGAATTCGCTGGACCGAAGCGCTCGTGATGAAAGCAATTTTTCAAAACTCTCCGCGGGTTCGGAATAGTGGAATCATCTATGACGGATCGATCGAGCACCGGCTGAACTACACGCTCGAGGGCGGCGACGTTCATCCGGTTCGCCGCGAAACGCTCATGGTGGGCTTCAGTGAAAGATCGAGTCCGGCTGCGATCGATCATCTCGCTTCGCTTCTGTTCACAGGCACGGACGTCGAGCAGATGATCATCGTTGTCATGCCGGGCGAAGACATCGCAATTCATCTCGACATGATCTTTACGCAGGTCGATCATCGGCTTTGTGTTGTTTCGCCTCCACACTTTATCGGGCCGGGACGGCTTCCAATTCTTCTCTGGAAGAAAGGCTCGAGCCAATTGCGCGAGATGCCAAGCGTATTTGCTGCACTCGAGGAATGCGGTCTCCCCATGGAGCCCATCCTCTGCGGAGGACCAAGTCGGAGAATGCAGGAACGGGAACAATGGTCGTCGGGCTGCAATTTTGTTGCGGTGGAGCCGGGTGTGGTTCTATCGTACGCGCGCAACGAGTTTACGCTTCGCGAAATGGAGAAGGCAGGCTTCGACGTGATAACAGCTTCAGATTTTCTTTCGGAATCGCGCGCAATTTCTGAAAAGTCGCGCGCAGTGATCACCTTTGACGGCGGAGAGCTGGTGCGTGGTGGGGGTGGCGCGCGCTGCATGACGTGTCCGCTGATGAGGGAAGATCCGTGGAGCTGAATCAGGGCGGCATCGACACGCGCGCTGAATCGACTCTGCTTGCAACACGTGCCGCGCAATTTCTGGAGAAGGGCCCTGCAGATCCTGTCTCACTCATTGGATACGTCTGCAATCTTCCCGGTGCACCGAAGATCGTCGCGGAGCACATGGCCGAAGCAATCTTTGCGGGACGCCCGGAGTTTTCCCGCGATGAAGTTGGCCGATGGCTGCTCACCGCAGCAAATCTTCCAATGGTCACCGCTGATCTGCTCGAAAATCTTTCGTATGTAGTGGTGGATCTCGAGACGACAGGCAACCAGCACTACGCCGGCGATCGAATCATGGAAGTTGCAGCCGTGCGCGTGAAGGGCGGAAAGATTGTGGATGTATTCGAAACGCTCGTGAATCCGGAGCGCCCTATTCCGCAATTTGTGAGTCGGCTCACGCGCATCACATGGTCGATGGTAAAAGACGCGCCGCGATTCGTCGACATCGAGCCACGACTTCTCGAAGTAATCTCCGGTCACGTATTTGTTGCGCACAACTCCAACTTCGACTGGCGATTTCTTGCTGCCGAAGTGCGTCGCGCATCGGGACGCGAGCTTGTTGGACGTCGGCTCTGCACAGTTCGTCTTGCTCGACAGCTGCTGCCTCAGCTGCCTCGTCGTTCGCTCGACTATGTTGCGCGATACTATGGCGTGGAAATAAAGCATCGCCATCGTGCGGGCGGCGATGCTGTCGCGACCGCGCATTGTCTCATTCGATTGATCGACGATGCTGCTGATCGCGGCTATCTCAGCTGGAGTGATTTGTATTTGCTCGGTAGCCGAGGGAGTGGACGTCGAAAAAAACGTAGACGATCGGCGATGCCGCGCTCGGTTGATAAGGACGACACGATATGACGAAGCCGCTTCCCCTGGTACAGTCGCGAATGGTGGGATCGCTGACAGTTCACGCGATTCAGGCAGGCGGACAAAGACTCGATGGTGGCGCAATGTTCGGTGTAGTTCCCAAGCCACTTTGGGAGCGAAGAATTCCTGCCGACGAGCGGAATCGCATTCAATTGGGCATGCGCGTTCTTCTTATCGAGCATCCAGCCGGTCTCATTCTCGTTGATACGGGAGCTGGCAATAAGGAAGACAAAAAGTTCAAGGACATTTACGGAATTGAAAACGAAGGCGCTGATGATCGCACTTCTCTGGAGGATGGGCTAACTCAGATTGGCGCACGAGCTGAAGACGTGTCGATCGTCATCAACACGCATCTGCATTTCGATCACGCGGGAGGGAACACGTGGCGTGATGAGTCAGGAGCGATCAAGCCGACGTTCCCGAACGCGCGGTATTTCGTAAAGCGTGGCGAGTACGATTACGCGACTCATCCCAACGAGCGCACCGCTGCGAGTTACTTCGAGCGAAACTTCATGCCTGTTGTTGCAACGGGGAAATTCGAATTCGTGGTGCGTGAGCGTGAGATAGTGAAGGGAATCCGTGTTGTCCCTACGCCGGGGCATACTCCGTTTCATCAGAGCGTTCTCATCGACTCGGCTGGTGAGCGTGCATTTTTTCTTGGCGACCTTTGCCCGACGCATGCCCACCTTCCACTTCCCTGGATCATGGGCTACGACGTCGAGCCCCTCGTGACATTGGAGACAAAGCGAAGGATTCTGCACCAGGCTGACGATGAGGATTGGCTTCTGATCTTCGAGCACGATGCGACGATTCCGTGGGGCAAGGTGAAGCATGATGGGAAGAGCTACCATCTCGTTGAAAGTCCCTGACTTCGGAACAGCGTGGGCCAGGTTGCCCACGCTGTTCCGTCGGTAACAACCTTGCTTAGCCCACCCAAATCGTTTAAGCTTCACGAGTTACAATTCGACAAGCGGACAGAATGTCCCACCCTCTGGCCCTCGCGATGCGAGGCGTGCTACAGGAGTTCAGGCAAAGCGGAGCCGACGTGTGTTCGGCGCCGTTTAGCGCGAGCTTCTGAATAGAGCTCGCGCTTTTCGTTTTCTGATTTCTTTAAATGAGGTAGGAAATATTCAGGACACGACAAAAAGAGTTCGCGTGAACAGGCAGATTCGCATCAGCCCGCTTCGCGTGATCGCCGCAGACGGCGCGCAGCTCGGAATCATGGATGTCGAATCAGCGCTGGCCGCCGCGGTAGAGCAGGGGTTGGATCTCGTTGAAGTCGCACCGCTGGCTCGCCCCCCGGTTGTCCGAATCATGGACTATGGGAAGTTCAAGTTCGAACAGGCGAAGATGGCGCGGCAGGCAAAGAAAAAGCAGCACGTCATCCACCTCAAGGAAGTGAAATTCCGTCCTGGAATTGAAGAGCACGACTTCCTCACGAAAACCCGCCATGCGCGGGAATTTCTCGCGGAAGGAAACAAGGTGAAGGTCACACTGATGTTCCGCGGTCGTCAGATCGCGCATCCCGAGCTCGGACGTGTCGTCGTGAATCGGGTTGCACAGGAGCTGGCCGACGTCGCAAAGATCGAGACTGAAGCGAAGTTCGAAGGAAAGTTCATGACGATGATTCTGGCGCCCAAGTAGCGAACGACTTCGTCACCAACGAATAGAGAGATTGAAATGCCTAAGATGAAAAGCCATCGCGGAGCGAGAAAACGCTTCTCGATAACCGGAACCGGGAAGGTCAAGCGACTCAAAGCGTTCAAGAGTCACATCCTCACGAAGAAGACTTCGAAGCGGAAGCGCCGGCTGCGACAGAGCACCACGATTGGAACTCGCGGCGAAGCGAAGAACATCAAGCGCCTTCTGCAGGCGTAAAGGAGACTATAAATGCCTCGCGTCAGATCGAATGTCGTGCGCTTGAAGCGCAAGAAGCAGATAATGAAAGCAGCCCGTGGCGGATTCGGCGCACGGAGCAAGCTTTGGAAAGCAGCAAAGGAAAATGTCGAGCGTGGCTGGAAATACGCGTATCGCGATCGCAAGAATAAGAAGCGCGATTTCAGAAAGCTGTGGATCGTCCGCATCAATGCGGCCGCTCATCAGCACGATATGAGCTACAGCGTATTCATGAACGGGCTCAAGCGCGCCGGTGTGGAGATCGATCGAAAGGTGCTCGCAGACATTGCGGTGAATGATCCGGCGGCTTTTGGAGCGCTGGCTGAAGCCGCTCGCGCCGCGCTCGCCGCCGCTTAGGACAAGCGGAACTGGTGACGCTCGACGAGCTGATCGAGAGAATCGCCGACGTCGAGAGTAAAGCAGCAGCACTGATCGCGTCGGCTGAGTCGGCGTCTGCCCTCGAGACAGCTCGCACGAGTCTCGTTGGTCGAAAGAGTGGGGAGCTCACCGCGCTAATCAAAGAGCTCCCGAACCTTCCTCCTGAAGAGCGCCGCGACGCTGGCGCTGCTGTGAATCGCGCAAAGACGTCCATCGAAGCGGCGCTGGATACTCGTGCCGCTCAGCTGTCGTCCACCGAAGCGCCGCATTCGACAGGCGATTTAACGATGCCCGCGCGACGGATGTGGAAAGGCGGAAAGCATCCCGTCACCGTTGTCATCGAAGAGATAGAAGATATTTTCCGCGAGCTCGGGTTCACGATCGCACTGGGCCCCGAAGCGGAAACCGAATGGCATAATTTCCGCGCGCTAAACTTCCCGCCGGACCATCCGGCGATGGATATGCACGACACGTTGTATCTCGAAGACAACGTGTTGTTGAGAACGCACACGTCGCCTGTCCAGATCAGGACGCTTCAAAACTACAAGCCGCCAATTCGAATTCTCGCGCCCGGCAACGCTTATCGGCGTGATTTCTTCGACGCATCACATGCTCCGGTGTTCGCACAGATAGAAGGGTTATCTGTCGACGACGGAGTGAGCTTCGTCGATTTGAAGGCAACGCTCACACGATTCGCGAATCGGTTTTTCGGAAAAACAACAACGCGATTCCGGCCAAGCTTCTTTCCATTCACCGAGCCCTCGGCTGAAATGGACGTCGAGTGTCAGCTGTGCAAAGGCGCAGGCTGCGCAGCGTGCAAAGGGTCTGGTTGGACCGAGATTCTGGGTTCGGGCATGGTGCATCCATCTGTGCTCGACGCTTCGGGCGTGGACAGCGAGCGCTATACCGGCTGGGCGTTCGGGATGGGTCCCGCGCGCATTGCGATGCAGCGATACGGAATTCCCGACATCCGGCTTCTGTACGATTCGGACATGCGGTTCCTGGAGCAGCTCTCAGGATGAACGCATCGTACGAGTGGCTTCACGATTTCGTGCAGTTCGATCAAACACCGGAGCAGCTTCGGGATCTTCTGACGTCGAGAGTCGCAACGGTAGAGGATGTCCAACAATTACGAGCCGACCTCGATCAGGTTGTCATTGCGCGTGTCGTTGAAGCAGCGCCACATCCAAATTCCGATCACTTGTGGGTGACGAAAGTCGACGCCGGTAGCGGAGAGTTAATCGACGTTGTCTGCGGCGCGCCGAATGTCGTGCAGGGTGGTGTGTATCCATTTGCGCCAGTGGGGTCGACGCTGCCGGGTGGTCTCAAGCTCGAGAAGCGAAAAATTCGCGGCGCGATCTCCGAAGGAATGCTTTGCTCCGCGCGCGAGCTCGGGCTTGGCACGGATCACGAGGGAATTCTTACTCTCGACATCGACGCTCCGCCCGGAACTCGCTTTCTCGACGCCGTGCCTGTCGGCGACGTCCGAATTGTGATTGACGTTAATCCAAATCGTGGCGATTTGCTTTCCCACGAGGGAGTTGCACGAGAGATCGCCGCCGCGACTGGATTGCAAATGAAAACGCCTGTAATTCGCGGGTCGTCGCAATCGGAAACGGCCGAGAAAGCGACGGCACCGAGCGTCGTGGTCGAAGATGCAGACGGTTGTCCGCGATATATGGCCGCAGTAATCAAGGGAGTTTCGATCGGTCCGAGCCCATCATGGCTTGTGTCGAGAATCGAAGCTGTCGGCGGACGCTCGATCAACAACGTTGTCGATGCCACGAACTACATGCTTCACGGCTTCGGGCAACCGATGCACGCGTTCGACGTGAATCGACTCGATGGCGGCAGGATCATTGTTCGTCGCGCACGCAAAGCCGAGAAGATTAAAACTCTCGATGGTGTCGATCGCACGCTCGATGAAGGCATGACGGTTATTGCAGACGCGTCCAAAGCGCAG
>DATLDN010000291.1:0-18068 GCA_035525855.1 Gemmatimonadaceae bacterium | reverse complement strand
AATAATGGCAAAAGTAGGGCATGTTTGTGCACAGATGTGGGTCGATGGCTGCCACGCAACAAGCTATTTTCAAGCGCGGTTGCCCTTCATCCACCGCCTAAAACCACACGCCCTGATGACCGAGCCACCCAGTGTGATCGTCGAGACTTTGCGGGGCAGAATCCTGCGCGGCCTTCAGACTGGCACTCTAACAAAGGGCGATCGCCTCCCCAGCACGCGCGATCTCGTGGCTGAGTTTCGCGTGGACCACCGCATCATCCTTGCAGCCTACAGAAATCTCGCGGTCGAGGGACTCGTCGAGCTGCGCCGGCGGGGCGGGATTTATGTTGCAGCCGAGCACTCTGCCGAGGGCGGGATGCCGCTTCTCCCGCGCAGCTGGATCGTCGATCTCTTTGGTCAGGCGCTTGCTCGCGAGATCCCCGTACCTGAGTTGTCCGAGTGGCTTCGTAGATCGACCGAGACTCTGCGGCTGAGCGCAGCCGTCATCGCCGCTACCATCGATCAGGCTCAGGGCATCTGTCGTGAGCTGCGGGATGATTTCGGACTCGATGCGGAAGCAGTATTGATAAGCGACTTGAGCTCCGCGGGGACATTTCCGCTGCCGATCCGGCGAGCGGATGTTCTCCTATCTACTGAGGCTCACGCTCACTCCACGCGAAAAATCGGTGACGAACTCAAGAAGCCGGTGATCACCGTCGAGATTCGCCCTGATGTGATTATCGGTGAATGGGCCCTGTTGCTGCGCCAGCCGGTGTACGCCATCGTCGCGACGGACGCGTTCGGAAAAATGCTGCGATCGTTTTTCTCAAACGTTCCCGGCGCCGATAATCTCCAGGTGCTCGTGCTGGGCAAAGATGACTTGTCGACTATCCCAGATAACGCTCCGACCTATGTAACTCAGGGTGCCAGGGCACAGTTGGGGACAGTCAGAGTTCCAGGACGCATCCTGCCCGCAGCGCGGACAATCTCTACGGCAACAGCACGTCAGTTATTGGACTTCATCGTGCGGTCGAACATCGAAGCGATGCGCAGCCAGCATCGCTGAGCTCAGCTCTCTATATCCGGCGGCGAAGGAATTCTGTCCGATGTATGGAGGTGATCCAAGAGAAGCGGGGCCGCCGATTCCAGATTCTCGAGCTCCTCCGGTGAGAGCAGCCGCGGCCGCAAATCGTAATGGCACAACACGCCCACAACCTGGCCTCCGCGACTTCGGATCGGTACGCCCGAGTACGACAATACAGTGTGGCGTACGGGATACTTCTCCAGTCTAGGATCCGCCTCCGAGTTTTCGGTCACGAAAGGCATCCGTGTATCGATGACGATGGAGCAAAACGTTCCCGCCAGCGGCTTGATTGCGCCGCATTCCAGAAGCGACGGATTCTCCCGGTCGTATAGACATTGATTGACGAGAATTGGTGGGTCGCAGCGATAGACCCCTGTAAATCGAAATCGAGTGCGGGCGTTGAGGTACGCGAGCGCAGCATGCAATCCGGACTGATCGAGCAATTCACAAAACGCTGATATGACGGGGCTCGGCTGAGCATTTGAAACCTCGCGGACATTCTCTTGTCGTCCACCCCTCTGCTCGGAAACCGCAGTCTCCCGAAAAGCTCGTGTCATTTCCATCTGATCCCTGAGTACGGCGATGCGTGCTACGACTACCGCACATATGGCAACGACTGAGCCACGACTATGAAGCGCAGACGATGGTCTCGGAAATGTGAGCGAGCTCCACTCCGAGCAGCTTGACCTTGCCAGTATTAACGACCGTTTTTCCGTCCGGTTGCAGATACAACCACTGTTCCATGTAGATCGCCGGCCGTCGTAACAGGTATCGAAGATGGAGGGAATTTCCTCTCACTTCGGCGGCGACGGGACCAGGTGCATCGCTCAGCTTTGCGGAATAGCGCTGGCGGTCAAGGCGGCGGAGATAGAATGTCCGGGATTCAGCGCCTCCATTCGCGAACGTCACAGTCTGCTCGAGGCGGAACAACTGGCTCTGCAACATTTCGCCTTTGCTTTGAACGACGAATCGTCGCGGGGACCTGCCTCGCAGGTACAGCGTACCCTGCCCGTGCGTTACCCCGGAAAAAAATATCTCGGGGCGAAATTCAACTGACAGAGGTGTAGGCGCGGAGGCGATACAAGCGGCCAGAAAGAGATTGGTGAGCACTCAGGCACAGGTGCAAGAAATCATCCATGGCCCAATGTGTATTTTCTGCGCCGCGCGTGAATGCGCAATACTCAGTCAGGAAGTTTGTCGCTGTCGCCCATCGCACACATCCTCGGCGGCACCGCGTATTCCATTCCCGTGCGGGCGTTGTGCCCGCGGAGCCATTCGCGATAATCATCCCAATTGGCGCCGGCAGGAACCTGATCGAACGGTGCGCCGACAGTCCTCAGAAGACCCGACGCGCGCTCCGTGCGATTGGTATCCCAACTTCCCTGCCCGCCCAGGCGTATGCCGAGCTGAATTGCTCTCAACGTGCTCTCGGATACTCCGGCTTCCAACATCGCGATCACCATGATGTTGTCAGACTGCTCTCGCGTGCAGTCCTGCCGCCAATACAAATAATCGTGAAGCACCGCCGCATTGCCGTACGTCCCTTCCCTCGGCAGCAATAATCGCAATGGACGCGGAACGCTGGCGTAGTCGGTGACAAATCCTCGAGGGACAATAAGGATCAATGGATTTTTCTTGCCCGCCTTGAAAATCATCGGACTCTCGAGCATCCAATCCTCACCATCTGCAAATGGCTGAAGCAACGGAGATGGCGGCGGGCTTCCACTGAAATGCGTGGTAGGTGTCGCGCTCGATAGGTTGGAGCTGCTGAGAGCCCAACGAAAATCGACGAGTGTCGATCGATACGCTGAGTCGACAATTGAGATGCGTTTAATCTGCTGCATCGAGCGCGCTACGGAGCTCGCTGATCCGTCCCTCGATTCGCGATGAAGCTGCCCAAGCAATGAATCCAGCTGAGCTCGCGTTGACATCAAGGATTTTCGAAGCGCCACAACCGACTGCGCAAACTCTGCGTCGGATCCATTCGTAGCACTCGGCGGCGATTGAACGGGCCGAGCGGTGGTGCAAGCTGCGACTGCAGCGAATACGAGAACAGACGCGAGCGTCAGTGCATGTCGATCATTGAGGGAGAACACGCTTCGATTTGCTCCGCACGCCGTCTGAGAACACAAGATCAACAGCGCGATTCGCACGCGCAATGATTCGAGCGGCACCGCCGCGCGCAAACGATATCACCTGACCGGTCGCTGCATCACGTACCAACACCATCTTGTAGGCGGCCGGATTCCAGCGAAGCTGCATACCACCCGGAACGTTCTGCACTGATTCAACGGGGTCCTCTGACAAAGCTGTCGACGAAGATTCGACATTCATCGCGAGGGTTTTTGCGCCCCGAACGACTTCCAGCTTTCTCACTCGCGCGAGCATCTCGAGCGACAACGGAATCGCAAACGAGAAATGACGCTCGCCTGAAACTCCATCGCCAATCTCGGATCCATCGAACGAAGCAGAGTAAAGGAGAGAACCTGCTCCGTCGCGCGCTTCAATAGAATACTGACCGTGACCTTCAGGCGGCTGCGGAATTGTATTCACCTGAAATGAAGGCTCGAGCTCAACCGTGCCATCCGCGCGAATACGACCCCACACGATCAGCGTGGAAGTCGGACTCATATCTGGCGCAGGCGCAGGTGCCGGCGCCATGAAATCCATCATCGCCTTGAGCGTAAATGCCGAAATCCATTTTGGACCGCAGTACGACATGATGTCGTAATAGCCGGTAGGATTCGGCACAACTACATCTCCGCTGGGATTATATCCGTAAACGTCCACGTGCCCCGTTGGATCCGGATAAAGCGGATCGATATCGACCGGCCCACATCCGGGCGAGTGATACCTGTTGAAGTTGTGCCCCCACTCGTGCGCGTTTATCTCGGACGTCGATGAATCAGTGGAGCTGAATACTTCAAGACCGATTGCAGTTGGAGAACCGATATATCCAAGTCCTCCGTAAGCCGGATTGAGACGGGGGAGCACACCGTAATACGTTCTCTGCAGGCCTTCGATCGATCGAAGGTTTCGAACCTCGAGAATGATGTTGCTCCACGCAGCCGGCGTTGACACAGTGCTTTGTGAGCTGTTGAACGTGACGTGAACATCGGCGTCGTAACTCGGAAACGGCCAGATTTTCATCGCCATTTTCATGTACTGCGCCGTGTTAGCAAGCGAAACATTCCCGGTTTCGCCGGTCGTGATATGAACCGGAACAAATCGAACGTTGAATTGACTCAGCGTTCTGACAGGAAGCGGCCACACGAGCGAATTGTCAGACTCGTCGGTTTCCGTGATGAGATTCGCCGGATCGACATTGATGGAAATGAAGGAGCCCAGTGTGATGTGTGATCCGGGGATCAACACGTTATACGTGTTCGTAAGAGTTCCTTCGGTCACGTATATGGGAGCGGGCGGATTTCCGGGACGAGTTGCGAAAAAATCCGTGAATGAGCCGCCCGACTGCGTAACCCGCACACGAACAATCGGTGTCGCAGTGTTGTAGTCGTTCGCATTTACAAATACTCTCACTAGCGCTGCGCGACCTGCGGCCAGCGGCACCGATTTAGAGAGATTCTGCACGCTCTGCGTTACATAAAAATTGGTGAGCTTGAGATTCAGCGCGGCGGGTTGGTACGGGATCAAGGCAGCAGCGACGACTGACTGTGCAATTGGAACTGTCGGCAACGACGTGAACTGGCCAGTGGGCTTTATGAAATACGTCGGATCGGTATCCATGAAGCCGATCCGTCGCTGCCCATCAGCGGTATTCTGCAATACGAGGTCGCCCTTCCCGTCGTAATCGAAATCTGCGACTGCACCAATGCGCCACCCCGCAGAAAGCGTGTAGATATAGCTGATTGTTCCTGGAATTCTGTTGAGTCCGTCTTGCAGGCTGACCAAAAATTGAGATTGGGTCGCGTTGAAAAACACGAGGTCCGGCTTTCCATCACCGTTCAGGTCGCCGACGGAGTTGAGCTGCCAGTCGGTCCCGAAGTTCGGCAGATACTGAAAGCTGAGGAACGACGTTCCATTCAGCAGCAGGACGCCGTGGAGATTGGTTACGGTGTTAGTGACGACAAGATCAATCTTTGTGTCGCCGTTGAAATCACCCGACCCGACAATCTTCCAATCGGCTGAGAACTGAAACATCATCGCCACTGATCCCGCGTAAGCGGGCCCATTCATGAAAGTGGCAGCGCGCAAGCCATCCGTCGTTGTTTCCCAGATGAAATCGGGACTGCCATCAGCGTTAATGTCGGCCGTCGTTGCAAGTCGCCAGGGTGCGGGAATGTTGAACACAACAGCTCCGTCGCCTGAAAACGTCGGTCCGTACATTTTCCAGATGATTGCCGTCCCATCCGTTGAAAACCAGATGAGGCTGGCCGTGCCTGTAAGCGAGCCAGCCGCTGCTCCAACATCCGTCGAGAGACCCAGGAATTGCCGCGTCGAAGGCTCCGCCGGACTCGTCGAACGCACTGTAATCGGTAAAGTCGCGCCCACCGGCACAGGCGTTACCGCCGGACCTGGAATACGGGAATCCATCGCGATCGGTGTGACAAACCCGGCAGGATGACCCGGCGCGACTGCGCGCTCAGAATTACACGCGATTGCGCAAAGAAAAATTGCCGCGACCAGGCGTGGTCGCTGTGTTTGTAAGAGTCGCATGTGTCTGGAGACGAGCCGGGTACAGGGGATGAAACGAACCTAAGTCAAAACCACCCGCGAGCAAGCTTTATGAGCGATCGCGGGTCATATGCACCCATAGCGCGGCGCCACCCATCGATTGCCGCCCGCGGAGACCTTTCGCGAGCGCGCCGAAACGCGAGGGCGCAGATGTGACCGCTTCGGCGAGCTCCGCCACAAGCCGCAGCCGCTTTGACTTCAGTGAGCGTGCCTTATTAGCGATTGTTCCGCGACGATAAGCGCGTTCGAAATGGCTGAAAACAAGATCGTCCCGAACGAATTTCGCTGCTGAAAAAGGCTCGATTTCGTGCGTCTTCACGGAAAGGCTGTGTCGCGCCGCAACGGCCGCGAACGCTTCGGGAGTCCAGCGTCCTATATGCGTCGGCGGCATATCGATCAATGAGCGATTCGCCTCTCTGTATTTGATCCATCGAATATTCGGCACCGCGACAAAGATCGAGGCACCTGGCTTCGACAAATCCGCGAGGCTCGCGAACAAGCCATCGAGATCATCCATGTGCTCGATCACTTGAAAGAGGAAAATGAAATCGAAGGAGCGTGCTCGCGGTTTGAGCTCTTCCGCCCTGATGTCCGCACGCACAGCCTCGTAGCCTTTGCCGCGCAGCACGCGTACGGATTCGTCGCTGAACTCAGTTGCGGTTACGTGATGCGGAGAAAAAATTTCCGGAACGCAAAGGTCGAGGAACGAACCGTGTCCGGCGGCGACTTCCAGTGCCCTTGCCCCGTCAGTCGGAAGGGAGCGCAAAACCTCGCGCGTTTTTGCAAACTCCCATTTCATTTTTGGATATCTGACAGTCGGATAAGCTAGGTTGTAGAATTCGGCATCACCCGCGACAAATGGTGACGCAAACCCGAACCCGCAGTTGTTGCAGCTTCTCATCTCACATTGATTACCGTTCCATTTTTTTCGAATCAGCGAGACGAGTGCATGGTGGCGCGCGCGGTAGGGGCCTTCCTTGATTACGAGAATCTGCGCAGCCTCCGTTGCGGAAACCGAAAATAGCCGCGTGGTGTCAAGGGAGAGGCAGGCCGGGCACTGCGTCATGTGGTCCATGGCGCGATCGCTGCGTAGGAATGAGAAGTGAAGCGACAGGATATCACAACGCGATATACACCCCTATCCCCGGTATGACAAACGCATTCGCGGACCGGCCGAGGGTCGCGTTGGTTACGTCCAACTTCTGGCCGGAGCGCACAGGAGTAGGTCAGGTCACCACCGATTTCGCGCAGTATCTCGCGGGCGAAGGCATCGAGGTGCGCGTGGCAACGGCGATGCCGTATTACCCCGAGTGGAGGATCTACCCGGACTATCGCGGCTTGCTCGGAATGACCGAAAAGCTCGGCGAGATAACAATCCATCGCGCATGGCATTTGATCAGACCGGCGCCACGTCCGCTGAATCGCGTTGCTCATGAGCTGAGCCTCTGCATGTTCGCGACACCCCAAATCGGGCGCGCGCTTCGCGACGCGGATGCCGCGTACATTTTTTCTCCCGACCTTTCGCTCGCATTCACTGCGTCAGTGGTCGCGCGGACTATGAAGGTGTGGCATGCATTGGTGATTCAGGACGTCCAGCCTGATGCGGCGATCGAGCTCGGAATGCTGACGAATCCCCGCGCAATCCAGCTCAGCAAATGGATGGCGCGCGACATGTACAACGGTGCTGACGAAATCTTTACACTCGGCGAGGGGATGCGTGAGAAGATCGAGCGTGACACAGAGCGCCGCGAAAAGATCTCGATCCTGAAAAACACTGTAGATGGCAAGGAGCTGGCCCCGACGAATGGGCAAGGCAAACCCTTTCGCTCGCGCTTCGTGCCGGAAAATACTTTCGCCGTCGTTCACGCTGGCAACATGGGGAAGAAACAGGACCTCGATTTGTTGCTGCGCACCGCAGAACGATTGCGGCCACTGCATGACGTTCGCTTCTACGTTTTTGGCGACGGCGCGGTAAGGGATGAGTTTATTCGCCAGCGCGCACAGGCTAGGCTCGACAACGTCGAGACTTTTCCGTTTCAGCCGCGTGAGATGCTGCCTCACATGCTTTATGGCGCCGACGTTGTTCTTGTAAGCCAGCTTCCTGAAGTGGTCGCGACTGTCGTCCCACTCAAGCTCATCACGGCAATGGCAGCAGGAGCAATGATAGTTGCCGCATGTGCTGCCGAGAGCGACACCGCGAAACTGGTTCGCGACAGCGGTGGCGGGATTACAGTTCCGCCGAGCGACGACCGCGCACTCGCGGACGTGCTGCTCGCGATCAAGAACGGTGAGATAGAAACTCAGCGGTATCGGAATGCGGCAAGAGAGTACGCGCTCGCACATTTCGATCGGCCGGCAACGTACGGCCCACACGCGAACGCTATTCGTGCCCGGTCGCAAGCAAAACGGACACGACGTGGCTGACCTCGTAAGACGCCGATTGCTTCATGGCTTCGGCGCAAACGCACTCGGCAGCATCGTGACGACACTAATTCAGCTCGTCTCGGTACCGGTTCTCATCAACAGCTGGGGTGCACGCCTGTACGGCGAGTGGCTCGTGCTCATTGCAATTCCAACATTCCTCTCGATGAGCGACTGGGGATTCGAGAACGTTGCGGGAAACGAGATGACTGTCGCTCTCGCGGGGCAGAATCGCGATCGTGCAGTGCGAGTCTATAAAACGCTTCAGGCTTTCGTGGCAGTGACTGGCATCGTGATGGTTCTCATTGCTGCCGCTTCGTTGAGCGTGTTGCCGATTGCGAGATGGCTTGTTCCGGGTGGACTCGAGCCGCGCGTGGTAACGATCATCATCGTCGCACTCGTGATTTACGTGGGAGTTGCTTTGCAAGGCGGTTTGATCCGCGCGGTATTTCGGAGCGGTGGTGATTACGCAGTCGGCGTGATGTATCAGAATGCCGCGCGTGTTGCTGATGCAGCCGCCGTAATCGTTACTGCAATCGCCGGCGGGGGATTGATCGCTGCATCGATTGCAATGCTACTCGCTCGTGTGGTAATGACGGTGATCTCTCAGTGGCAGATGAAGGTGAGAAATCCGTGGATTCGCAGTGGAATGGATCACGCCAGTCGTGGAATGCTTCGAGAGCTCGCGCCAGGGATCGCTGCAATGATGGCGTTTCCACTCGGATTCGCATTGAGTCTTCAAGGGATGGTTACGATCATCGGCTTGATGCTTGGTCCGATTGCTGTCGTGACGTTTGCAACTACCCGCACGCTCAGCAGATTCGTTTTTCAGCTCGGCGGAGTGATAAGCAACGCAACGTGGCCCGAGCTTACATTTGCTTTCAGCAAAGGCGACTTGCCCCTCGCGCGAGTGCTGCATCGCCGAGGTTTCCAGGCGGTCGCCTGGCTTACAGTCGGACTTGCTGTTGCGATGGGATTGATCGGATCACTGCTTCTTCAATGGTGGACGCGCGGAACTGTTCCGCTAAAACCGCTAATGCTCGCGTTACTTCTTGTCGTTGCGGTGATCGATGCGACGTGGACAGCAAGCTCTGTTGCGTCTCTCGCTGCGGGCCGCTATCGCGGAATCTCCGTGATGTACGTAATGACGACTACACTGTCGCTCGTTCTAACCGCCGCCGGGATTCACGCGGCGGGAGTAGACGCTGCACCGATGGCGCTGCTTGTTGGAACGGTGATCATGTTTCCATACGTTCTTCGCGCATCACTCGATGTGACTAAAGACCATGTGACAGATTTTCTGCGATTCGTGATTCTTCCTCCGTCGCCAAGCACGTTGTTCAGGAAACGTGTCGTCGAGGCGCAGGCAATTCCTTCATGACTCTTCGTGGCGTAACAGGGGCGCTGCTTGTCGCTGCCGCTTTCGTGTCGTCGTGGAATGCGGTGCAAATCCGGGGAGTTCAGCCTGGAGATCTTCTGCTCGCGTTGGCGCTTCTGCTTTCCGCGTTCTCTCTCGCTGGCGGAAGGATGCCGTGGCTTCCGTCATGGGTGAAATGGGCATCAGCGTGTCTGCTACTGGTTTTGGCGACGCATTTAATTTTTCCGATGAGCATGACGTACATGTCGCAGCGGTTCGTTTACGTGCCGTGGTTCATCAAGATCACTGGCGTCGATCCGGTGGAGAATGGAGTTTTTCGCGCGGCCAAGTGGTTGCTTGCGATGACTCTGTTGCCCGCTCTCATCGTGGATGCATCGCGAAAGAATCCAAAGATCGTCGAGAAGATCACGAAGGCCTGGATGCTGGGCGCAGTAGTATCGGCATTCATCGCTGTGACCGACCTCGCTGGAATCACTTCAATCAACACATATCTCATTTTTCTTGGCGGCGCGTCGGGACGACAGGCGGGTCTCACCGCGCATCCAAACCACCTTGGAATGTCCGCATCGATGGTTGTGCCAATCGCGATTGGAGTTGCGATGAAGTCACGATGGCGTGGAATTCCGCTGATTCTCGTTCTGATGCTCGGCGCGATTGTCTCGGGGTCGCGCGCGGGACAGGCGGGATTTGTTCTCGCTGTTGCAGCGACACTCGCGCTATCACAGCGGGCACGCCGTTTTGCGCCGGTCATGATTGTGGCTACCGGAGTGGCGATCTCATCAGTCGTGTGGATATATCCAAATACCGTCGATACTGCTGCGAGATTTTTCCGTTTCGATACGACCGACAAGTACGTTGCACAGGCAAACGAAGAGCGCGCGGATCTGTCCAACCAGGCCATAAAGGATTTTGCTGCGCGCCCGGTCGATGGTGTCGGCCTCGAAGTGCTCAACCAGGCGCACAACATCTATCTGCAGATACTGGCAGCTGGCGGATTGGTGCTCGGTGCCGGCTTCGCTGTGTATTTCCTCGGCGTGTTGCGAGCCGGCTATGCCGAGCGACGAAGCCCCGACCCGCTGGGGCTTTATCTTCTTGTTGCTGTACTGGTTTGGATCGCAGCAGGGACATTCGGAACGCAGCTCACCGACCGTTATCTGTATTTTCCGGTCGGAGCGTTGGCCGCATTGCAATACCATAGAATGCGACGTTCGCGAGAGCGGCGGCGAATTCTTGGGCAAATGGCAATCGCAAGAAGAGCAGAGATCGAGGAGTATCCGGCACTGACTGCATGAAAAAATTCATTGCGATCATATCGGTGCTGATGCCCTGGCCGCTGAAGCGCTGGCTGCTGGTACAATTCCTTGGTTACGAGCTCCATCCCACTAGTCGAATTGGACTTGCTCTTGTGATGCCCGGCAAGCTCATCATGGGACCGCGCAGCCAGATCTTGCATCTGACCATCTGCAAAGGCCTCGACAAAATCGAGATGGGAGCAGACGCCAGCATCGGTCGGCTGAACTTTATCACGGGCTTTCCCGCTCCGTCGAAACCCGGGCAGCACTTCGCGCATCAATCCGATCGCAGATCGGAATTGATACTCGAGGATGGCGCCGGTATCACCAATCGCCACTTGATCGATTGCACCAACTCCGTCACGATTGGAAAGTTTGGGAATATCGGCGGGTACCGGTGTCAGGTGATGACACACAGCGCGGATCTGATGGAGAACCTCCAGTCATCTGCGCCCGTTTCGATAGGCGCTTACAGTCTCGTGGGCACCGCATGCGTAATACTCGGCGGCAGCAGTCTGCCCGCATACAGCGTCCTGTCTGCAGCGTCGCTTGTCAACAAACCACTTACAGAGCCATATACTCTTTACGGTGGAGTACCGGCGCGGGCGCTCAAGAGCTTGCCGCACGACATGAAATATTTTCTGCGAACAGAGACCTTCGTTCCCTAGCGCGGAATTTTGAACCGTCGCCTGGCCCAGATTCAGAAATTAGTCCGCTTGTCTACACGAGCGGAATTTCGACGTGGTGTAAGGTTTGGTGTGGGCGCGGCGGTCGAACATCTCGGCATGATGAAATCGATCGACATCGCGACGCTTGTGGATGTCGGCGCGAACGTTGGACAGTTCACACTGTTGACTGTCGCTCTGCATCCGAACGTGAAGGTCGAAGCGTTCGAGCCTCTATCAGCGCCGGCAGCAGTTTTCCGACGATTGTTCAATGGAAACAAGCGCATCAACCTTCATCAAGTTGCCCTCGGCGCCACCGAGACAACCGCGGAGATGAATGTTGCGCGGCGTGAAGACAGCTCCTCACTCCTGCCGATTACCGCGCAGCAAACGGAGAGTTTTCCCGGCACCGACAAAGTTGGCGTCGAGAACATAACTGTCGTTACGCTCTCTTCGGCCGTCAGTGCGAGCGCGATTCGCTCCCCTGCACTTCTGAAGCTCGATGTTCAGGGGTATGAGCTGGAGGCTCTTCGCGGATGCGCCGAGATGCTGCCGCTTTTCAAGTACGTGTACGCCGAGCTTTCCTTTATGGAGTTTTACGAGGGCCAGGCAATGGCGCACGAAGTAATCGATTTTCTGGCGCGACAGGGATTCCCTATCGAAGGTATTTACAACACGCAGTACGATGCGAACGGAAAATCAATCCAGTGCGACTGTTTGTTCAAACGCTCGCTTTAGCTCGGCACCGATGTACGAAAATGAAAGGTGCTCACTCACAGTGGCAATCGCCTGAGCGGAAATCGCATTCATAGTCTGTGGATCATCGAGAAGGTTGCGTAACGCATTTGCGACTGCATCAGGCGTAGCGGGAACAACAAAACCGCCGCCGTACGGACCAACCAGCTCCGCCGCTCCGGTCGTCGGAGAAACAATCGCCGGAACGCCGTGAATTAGCGCCTCGCCCGCAACAAGACCGAACGATTCGAACTGCGATGGCATGACGAGCACGTCGATGGATGCGAAAAATTCGTCCTTCCCCGACGCATCTACAAATCCGCGCCATTCCGTTCGTTTATCCACCCGCAGCTCCACCGCAAGCGATCTCAAATTGCGTTTGAGATCATCAGGCCCATCGCCGCCGATAATCACGGAAAACGATTCCGGGAGAAGCGAGAGCGCGCGCAGTAGAACGTCGATGTTTTTCTTGGGATCGATACGCCCGAGGTAACCGACTCTTACGGTTGAAAGCGAGGCCCATGTCCGCGGCTTCCGGCGGGGAAGCGTGTCATCCACTAACGGATAACGGACAACCGCATAGCGCGCCCGCGCGCGCGCACGACGGCTTTGATTCGCCTCCGCCTCGGATCCAAATACCATCAGATCGAATTCACGCGAATAGAGTCGCTTCAAGCTCTTCTTCGCGATTACGCGAACCTTGCTTCCCTTTTTGTGAACGTCGAACTCGGTGAGGCCTTCATGCGGAATCAAGACATGAGCCTTGTCGCGCCACTGCCCAAAGAGAAGCGCACTTACGCTGCTGAATTGCCATGCACCGTGTGTGACGATTACATCGTACTCGCGAGCATGACGAGCGAGCCATCTAACAAGCGGTACGCTTATCCCCCACCGGCTCATCCTTCCTTTGAACTTGCCCGTCCGTTTTACGAGCGTGATTTCGTACCGCTCAGTCGCTGCGCGCTTTCGGAGACTGGCTGCAAGATCTGAATCAGGATCGTCGATCGCAGATATCAGATGCGAATCGATTCCGCGGCGTGAACCGGCAGCGACGTAGTTGAGAATTGCAACGGCGGGCCCGCCGAGGCGAGGCTCGAGCCCGCCCGCGACGTGCAGAACTTTCAATCGCTATAGCCCTTCGCCGTACGATGATGAATAACCGTATTCATAACCGTAGCCAGCCTGCTTCGGATTGAAATCGTTGAGGATCGTTCCGCCGACGGGAACGCGCAAGTTGTACAGCTGAGTCGCCGCGTGCTGCATCGCTTTCTTTTCGGTGACACCCGCGCGCGCAACAAGCATCGTCGTATCCGCGAGTGTTCCAAGAATTGCAGCGTCTGTCACGAGGCCGAGGGGTGGCGAGTCAATTACGATGGTGTCGTATTGCTCACGCATCTCCGCAATCAACGATCGCATGCGGGCCGAGCCGAGAAGCTCTGCGGGATTCGGAGGATATGGTCCAGCGGTTAGCACGCTGAGCGGGACGCCGCCTTCAGCCGCAGGAATTACTTGAACCGCTTCCGCGAGACCCGCTTTTCCGATCAGCACCTGTGTTAGTCCAGGCTCCCGGCGGACTGAAAATAATTTGTGAAGAACGCCCTTTCTGAGATCTGCGTCGACGAGGAGCGTGCGGACGCCCTGCTGAGCGAGAGTCAGCGCAAGGTTTGCGGCAGTCGTACTCTTGCCGTCTCCCGGAGAGCCACTCGTGAGAACCAGCACCTGCAGCCGGACATCAGCTCCCGCGAACGTGATGTTGGTGCGTAACGCACGATACGCTTCGACAGACGCATTGCGCGATTCGACGAGCGTGATGAGTCCAGCGCCCGGCGCAATCTGTTTTGTGTCACGCGAATCGGTCGATCGCTTGAGACCGCCGAACTTCGAAGGCTTCAAATTGAATCTCGGAATTCCGGCGAGAACTGGAATTCCTCCGGTGACAGCCTGCAGATCTTCCTTGGTATGAATCTTCGTATCGAGCAAATCGCGGCCGACACCGGTGAGCAGTCCAAGTCCGAGTCCCACAACGAGACCGAGAACGAGATTCAACGCAACCTTTGGAGATGTCGGGTTTTCTGGAATCAACGCGCGATCGATAAGCTGCGCATCGCCGGGCTCGACTGCTTCTTCGATTTCAGCTTCTTTCAGACGACGGTTGAGAAGCGTCGACATTTCCTCGAGAAGTTTTTCGTCGCGCGCGAGTCGCGCGTACTGAATCTCTCGCGTCGGGATCGATTCGATCTGTTTTCCAAATGAAGAGATGTTCGTGGTGAGTGCCGCGATCTTGCTGTCGAGCCCGGCCACATAACCCTTGCTCATCTGCATCAACTGCGCGTTCAGCGAATCGATTCTATTTGTCAGCGCGACGACATCTGCGTTTTCAGGATTTCGTTTTACGAGCAGAGCGTTTCGCTCAGTCTCGAGCTGAAGAAGTGCGGCGAGAATGTCCTGAATTCCACGATTCGCGATGAACGAAGGGAATGCCGCGACATCGCGCGCGTGACTTTCTCCTGACGCTGCCGGCTTCGCGAGAATCGAAGCGATTGCATTTCGTTCAGCAGTAAGCCGATCGCGCTCGACCTGAAGCTCCGCCATTCGCTTCACTTGCGCAGATGCTTCGTCTTCGAGGCTTACAACCTGTTGGTCCTGCCGAAAGGTCCCCAGTGCCGACTCTGCATTTTTCAGCTGACCCTGATACGTAGCCACCTGGTCACGGAGAAAGCCCACAGTGCTGCTCGCTTTCGTCTTACTGCTCTGCGACTTGTACCTGATGAATTCTTCGAGGAGCAGATTCGGCACCTGTGCAGCAAGCGCCGGATCGGTGCTTTGATACTGAACGTTGACGATTTCCGCTTCTCTGTTCGGCCGAGTGACCGTGCGTTTTTGCATCATGGCCGCGGTTGCATCGCGAAGGCTCTGGAATCGGAACTTGATGTTCTCGGGCAGCGACCTGTATGGTGGCTGCTGAAGTACGAGCCGCGCGGGCCCCAGGGCGAAAGGCTCACCAACGTGAACAACCTGCGGCGCGGCGAGCTTCGTATCGTCGTTGGACAACAGCGAATAGCTACGCGCGTCCTTTCTTCGAAGCGTGAATTCTCCGGCAGGAATATCGTCCGGCAGACTCACCGCTTTAATGAGCTGGCTTCCGGCGGCAGGCTCCACAACCTCGAGGTTCAGCTGCAGCTTGCGCGCGACATTTTCAGCCAGCTGGCGGCTGCGAAGCACTTCCATCTCCGTCATCACTTTGCCATTTCCGAAATTCGGCATGGGGATGACGTCCTTCAGCGGCGATCCGCTTTTTTCCTTGTCGTCGATACGAACACTTGCTGTGCTTTGGTAGACGCGTGGTGCCCTCCATGTCCACACAGCAACAGCCGCAAAAACTGCGAACGTTATTGCCGTAACCAGCAACCGATGACGTTTGATTGCGTCGACGATCTGGCGGAGTGAAAGATTTTCTTCCTGCTGGCTCTCCGCTTCGGCGTAAGTGAGCGACGGGTCGAGCATCGGCGGCGACACCGACGCCGTTGCAACGCGCATAGGCCGGCGCGGTGCCGGAAGATTCTCTGAGTCGCGCGAAGCCGTCATCGCAACACCACCGACAAAATAATTCCCAGAGTCGAGATCACAGCGCTTGCAACAACGCCGCTGTTGCGATCGAGCCATGATCTGCGATCGACAAAGACCTCATCGTTCGAGCGGACGTTAGACATTCCAACGCTCGAGCTTGCATCGATTTGTTTGACCACAACAGTTCCATTGCGCACAATGCGAACCTTTTGAACGTCCCCGATCGGAGTTGCGCCGCCGGCAAGTGCAATCAATCCCGCCAGACTGATTGTAGGGTCCACTGGATAGAGGCCGGGCTTAGCGACTTCGCCGAGCACATACACGCGTCGCAGCGGCGTAATAGTCACCGAAGGATTTCGCAGCTGGACCGCATACGCGGAAATGAGCTTGTCGCGGAGCTGGCTAATCGGGACTGATGTCACATCCATCCGGCCGAGGAGCGGGAGCGTAATAACCCCCTGCTCGTTGACCACAAAATCCCCACTCAGGTCCGGCTCTCTCCAGACCTGTATGCGCACTGCATCACCGGGGGCGAGAGTGGGCTGCACGTCAGCGACCGGCGTCGCGGATTGGGCCTGGACACCGCCCGCTAAAAGGAAGGTGCCAACTGTCAGAAATGTTGTGAGGAATCGCATGCAGCCTGTCGGAGATTCAAGCGCTGGGCCGCGCCCTGGAAAGCCGGCCAAAACCCTATGGGACGAGATGCAATTAACCCGGTAAGCCCTTGGATGCGCAAGGATTTACGGGAGACTGGATGGTACATCGCAGTAAACCTACATTTGCGCCTCCGCTCGACTCATCGCCGAGGCAGAAATGAGCATCGTCACCGAATGGAAGACATTCAACACCCAGCAACGCAATGCGTTCGTTGCGAGCTACCTCGGCTGGACGCTCGACGCGTTCGATTTCTTTCTAATGGTGTTCTCGCTGAAGACGATTGCAGCCGAGTTCGGGACAGACATCAAGGCCGTATCGGTCGCAATAACCCTCACGCTGGCGATGCGGCCTCTAGGCGCGCTGGTATTTGGGATTCTCGCCGATCGGTTTGGGCGCCGTCCCGTGTTGATGGCGGACATTCTCCTTTTCTCGATACTCGAGCTCGCATCCGCATTTGCGCCGTCGCTGTGGTCGCTACTTATAATCCGCGCGGCATTCGGATTTGCGATGGGTGGTGAATGGGGGCTCGGCGCTTCCTTAACGATGGAAACAGTTCCCACGCGTTCGCGAGGAGCGGTGTCGGGCGTGCTGCAGGTTGGGTACCCGTCCGGGTTTCTGCTTGCGTCAGTCGTATACGGTTTGTTGTTCGATTACATCGGTTGGCGCGGAATGTTTGCAGTAGGCGTTCTCCCGGCGCTCCTCGTTGTTTTCATTCGCCGTAATGTCGAAGAGTCTCCCGCGTGGGAACGAATGCGAAAACGGCCCCGACAACCAATCGGTACGCTCGTAAGAAATCACTGGAAGCTTTTCGCCTACATCGTCGTACTGATGACGTGCTTCAACTTCTTCAGTCATGGCACGCAAGACTTGTATCCAACGTTTTTGCAGGCGCAGAAGAAGCTGAATACGCACACCGTTAGCATCATCGCCATCATTGCGAACATCGGCGCCATCGTTGGCGGGATGTCGTTCGGTGCACTTTGTCAGCGTCTCGGTAGACGCCGCGCAATTATCACTGCCGCGTTGTTTGCTCTTCCCGTTATTCCTTTGTGGGCCTTCAGCTCGAGCGTAGTTCTTCTCGCGATCGGAGCATTCCTCGTTCAGGTGTGTGTGCAGGGAGCGTGGGGGGTGATTCCGGTGCATTTGAACGAGCTGTCACCGGACGAAGTGCGCGCGACGTTTCCTGCGTTCACCTATCAGCTGGGAAACTTGTTCGCCTCCGCAAATGCGACTATGCAAGCTGGTTTTGCTGAGAGTCATGGCGGGAACTACGGACTTGCTTTGGCAGTTGTCGGTGGCACAGCGGCTATCGCAGTCGCCACGCTCGCCTTTCTCGGGGGTGAGAAGCACAGCGTCGAGTTCGGTGCCCCTGCCGAAATGGCTCCTGCTCCGAGCTAGTCGGCTTCAGGTCGCATAAAGACGAAATCGAATTCGATAACGCGCAGATTGTCGAATTCGCGCGAGAGCGGAAAAACTCCTGTGATATCGAAGCCAAGACTTCGGTACGCATCGATCGATGCGCCGAACGAAGGCATGCCCTCGTAGAAATGATGAGCGGCGATCTCCGCCTGGAGTCCTCGTATTACGGATATTTT
>DATLDN010000286.1:0-16464 GCA_035525855.1 Gemmatimonadaceae bacterium | reverse complement strand
CAGTGCAAATAAAAAGCAGCAATGCGAAAGCATAAGTCACCGCTCAAGGGACTGTGGCAAGGTTTTGACGAAGCAAACTTTGGAGCGGAGCGAACGTTAAACCTTCGCGATTCACTTCCGTCTGCGCATGAGGCGCGCACGCGCGCGGAGTCGTGGCTTCGAATGCGGCAGGTGATGAAGCCCGGTGAGGTGCTTGTTATAACGGGAAGAGGAAATCAGAGTCCCGGTGGTGTCGGTGTTGTTAGAGAAGCGATCATTGCATTGATGCCCTCACTTAGGCGCCGCGGAGTAATTCTCAGTTGGCGCGAGCATAGTCCGGGGTCGCTCGTCATAACCCTCGCACCAATTACGACGCTTCTCACTGCACCGCGGCGAAACCGGCGTGACCATGACAGCGGCGAGATGACCGTCGCAACTCCCGAATCGCTTGCAGGTCTCGAACCCCACACGCTTGCTGATCTGCGACAGCTCGCGATTCGAACTATCGAATCACTCGGTGTCGATGATTCCACACCATTCATCGCTGATGAAATGCAGCGCATCTTTGCGACGCTCACGATGACGCTGCCGGTAAGTGCGGATCGCGACAGAACTCTTCGTCGCGCGATCAAGAGCGCGCTTGAAGAAGTCGACGGATAGTCCAAAAAAAACATAAGGGCTCCCAAAATAAGGGACCCAATAGATTTTGCGTTTTAAGGACGGTACAGACATTGCGTTTCTACGCGTATCCGTTTCCCCCGAAGCATGCAGACTCTCCTCCCATTTACAACTCTGTCGAGCCTTACTCCTGACGACATCGAAGCGGTCGCGGGATACGGCGCAAGAACTACCTGGCCGGCGAATTTTCAGATCTATCAGCGTGGAGCAAAGGCGGATGGATTTTCAATCGTGTTGCGCGGGCACGTCATTCTTCGCAACCGAATGCGCTCAGGGCGCGGATTCGTTCCGGCCGTCGTGACGTGTGGTGAAACGTTCGGAATAGAAGGTCTGACACCGGACAATCGATACGTTACTGACGCTCATTCAGCGGAGAACACTGAAACACTATACCTCGCCGCGGCGAAGTTTCGTGAATTCGTCCGTGAGAGACCTGGACCGGCCCTCAAGCTCGTGGGTCAATTGATGGAAGAGCGTGCTCATACGCTCGAACGGCTGCACGAGCTTGCTTCGCAAAACGTGGAGCAGCGACTGATCGCCGCGATGCGCCGACTTGCACACGACCGCACTTTCCTTTCGAAAGATGGAAATCTGAAACTCGAGGTGAGCCACCATCGGTTGCTGTGTGAGATGGTTGGGGCAACCAGAGAATCGATCGCGCTCGCGCTCGGGCGTCTCGTGGGTGCGGGCATCGCGAGACGCAGCGGAACCGCCTTCCTTGTTGGCCTGAAGGGCCTCAATGGTCAAGCCCCGGACGAACACGTAATTGGAGATTCGATTTCTGTTTTCACCGAGCCGCTGCGCGCACAGCGATAAGAGGCTCGTCGGTCAGCGTTAAAATAAAAAACGGACGAAGCAGAGTGCTTCGTCCGTTTTTGTTTTGGAGTAACGCCGGCTCAGGTGTGTTCCTGAACGAACTCCTTTGTTGCGTCGACGGCAGAGCTGACTCCTTCGACAGCCTGATCGACGACGCCACTTGCAACCCGCTGAACGCGCTCAGCGATCGACTTTGCCTGAGTGGTGACTGCCTCAGCCGCTCTCGGCAAGGCGCCCCGACTACTGGAACGGCGACTCGATGAACGTTTCCGCGTTGTGCCCGAACTTCCTCGCGAGCTTTTTCGTGCGGATGATCGCGACGTCGAGCTCGACTTGCGACCACTGGAACGTTTGCTGGCTCCGCCCGTACGAGCAGTACTCTTCCGCGACGATCCACGGCTGCTTCGTGACGAGCCTGCACTCTTGCGCGACGAACCCCCGCGCTTTCGTGCGGAGCTGCTGCGTGTGCGCGATGAACTCTTCGACGCGCCGCGCGACCCACTGCGGGATCCGCGTGATCCGGATGAACTACTCCGCGACCTGGACGAGCTGCTGCTGCGCGTGCTGCGTGCGCCGCCTTTGCGCCCGCCAGTTCGGCTGCTGCTCTTCCGTCCGGTTCTGCTACCACCTGAACTCTTTCTACCACCCGAGCTCTTCCTGCCGCCCGAGCTTTTCCTACCACCCGAGCTCTTTCTACCACCCGAGCTCTTTCTACCACCTGAGCTCTTCCTACCGCCCGAGCTCTTTCTGCCGCCTGAGCTCTTTCTACCACCCCGCGACGACTTCCTCGCTGCAGCCATGATTTCAGCTCCGATAAAGAAATGTCAGCATCGACACCAGCGACAATCGTTAATGCAACTTCCGCGCACAAAAGGTGCCGCTGTACTGCAGCATGTGCATGTTTCATTAATTCAACGCCAACAATACCCACTCGATGTCTGCCGAAAGTCCTGCAAAACCCGCTGTTCGCGCGCCCGACTTTCCATCCAATCTCGACTGGATACATACCGGGAATCGCACCCTGCAGCTCAGCGATTTGAGAGGTAAGATCACGCTGCTCGACTTCTGGACCTATGGGTGAATCAACTGCATTCATGTACTTCCGCAGTTGCGGAAGCTCGAAGAAAAATTCCCGTCCGAGCTTGTCGTAGTTGGAGTTCACAGCGGCAAGTATCACGCTGAGCGAATAACAGATCGCATTCGCCACGCGTCGCGCAGGCTCAATGCTGAACATCCAATCGTCAACGACCGGCAATTTCGCGTGTGGCGCAGCTACGCGGTGTCTGCGTGGCCAACACTCGTGGTGATCGATCCGTCGGGATATGTCGTCGGGTCGCATGCCGGCGAATTCACTTCGGATGCGCTCATACCTTTCATCGAGTCGATGATTGCAGTCGCAGAATCGAAAGGCACGCTGGACCGTAAACCGTTTGCGCTCAACCCGGATCCGGAGATCCGTGCAACACTCCGGTATCCGGGCAAGGTTGCCATAGATGGAAATCGAATTGCCATCTCCGACAGCGGGAACAATCGTGTAATGCTCGGCACCCTCTCCGACGACGGGCGAAGTATGACGGTCGCTAGAGAGGTTGGTCGAGAAATCGGATTTGAGGACGGCGCTCGGCCGATGTTCAACTCACCGCAGGGACTTTGTTTTCGCGGGGACGTTCTTTACGTAGCCGATGCTGGAAACCATGCGATACGTGCAATCAATCTCGAGTCGGGCAATGTGTCGACAGTTGCCGGGAACGGACGCCAGCTCCGCACACGCGCTGACCGGGAGCAGCGTTCGCTTTCATCACCGTGGGATGTTGCGGTGCGCGATGAAACTCTCTACATCGCGATGGCAGGAATACATCAGATCTGGTCGGTCGATCTCCCGGATGGCGCACTTCGGGTGCATGCCGGTAGCGGCGGGGAAGACATTCGCGACGGCCAGGGAACTGAGGCGTTGCTTGCCCAGCCGATGGGAATAACATCCGGCGAGAACGTGCTTTACTTCGCGGATGCCGAGTCGAGCGCAATTCGAACTGCCGAGTTCAGTCGCGATCCGAACATAGGCACCATTGTCGGGACGGGTTTATTCGACTTTGGGGACGTCGATGGAACCGCAGATGATGTGCGCATGCAGCATCAGCAGAGCGTTGCCGTAGCACCGAACGGCAAGCTGCTGGTCGCAGACTCCTATAATGATTCTCTCAAATGGCTGGATCCGGTGTCGCGATCGGCTACTACATGGGTGAAAGGATTGAATGAGCCGAGTGGAGTCGCATGTGGGAATTCGATGGCGTACGTAGCGGACACGAACGCGCACCGAATTGCTACAGTCGTGTACGACACCGGAGAAGTCGGCGAGCTTACGATGCGATAGCTGGAGCTGCTGCTCCGAGATTCTCCGTCAAGTGATTCATTGATCGCATTCCCACCAGCGCAGACGTCAACGGAAGTGATCGGACAAAAGCAATCGCTCGCTGTGCATCGGTGTGCAGAGAAGGAAATGCGTTCGCGAGTGCCGTGGGCAGACCACGCGAAAGCTGTGATTGCATCAATGACGCACTGGCAACAACTGCGACGCCGAGCTCCGCTGCAGCCTCTAGCAGCGAAACTTTTTTCCCTCCTACAGTCTGGGTTGGGGAACGGACGCCCTCTGACATCGCAAGGTTGATCGGCAGCTGCACGAAACGAAGGTGATGAGATGGTCCGACAGTTTCGTGCGCTATGCCTACAATCTCCTCGAGGTTCAGGTGACCCGGAGCTTCTGCCGGTTGCCGAAAACCATTCCACGTTGCGCAGCCATATGACCGAATTGTTCCGCGCTCCACGTGTGACTCGAGCTCGCGAAAGGCTTCGGCCAGTCGTGCGCGAAATTTTGATGCGTCGAGCGCCGAGCATTGCTGCTCGGGGTTGTGCAGGTAGTAAATGTCGATCGTTGCTACGCCAAGGTTGTGAAGACTCCGATCGATCTGATTGGCAATGAACGTGGGTGCGATCGAATGCCCGCCGTTGACGACATCGGACGGTGTCATTATTCCGCGGTCGAAATATTCACTGCGTAGATACGAGTCATACAGCTCACGCGTCGTTGGCGGCTCGCGGTCGAGCGGGATGTATCCGCCCTTCGTTGCAACCAACAACTCATCGCGACGCGCGAGCCCATCGCCCAAAATTTTTTGTAACGCGCGTCCTACGGCGCGCTCAGATCGCTGGCAGCGGTAGTTGATCGCTGTATCAACGAGGTTGATGCCCCGCTCTACGCCCGCCGAAAGGACGGTCACGTATCTTGCATCTTCTGCGTCGTCACAGTCTCCGAGGTATGTACCCATACCAATGGAGGACACAGAAACTCCGTCAGCAAGCTGCCGATAGAATTCAGGGGAGTAAGTGGACGCAAACCGTTTGGCGAAACGCCTCGTGCCGGCGGGCGTCGCGTGGCCTGCGATCAGCTCGCTCGAGTCACTCGAACCTTTCATTCGCGATTTTGCTTGTCGTATTACCATGCGCGCGGGAGGGTATTCTCAACAAGTCGCAATTGCAAGGGCGCTCATGCTAATCAGCGTTGTTGCATGTGCCTCGCATCGAACAACAGCAGCTGACGCGCCGACGCCTACGGCGACAGCAGTGCGCATCGACACGCTCCCGTCGGTTGTTATGTCATTGGGTAGAGGCGCGCGTGGACAAACGTCGAACGCATTCTACCCACTCGCGAGGTTAGAGTGGCCGGGCCCGAATCAATATCGATCCGCAAACGGGTCGCCTGGCCCCGACTATTGGCAGCAGCGCGCTGATTACAGGATTACAGCAACCCTCGACACAACCGCGCGATCAATAACGGGCTCGGTTCAGATACGCTACACGAACAACTCGCCGGATACGTTGCGTTACGCGTGGCTTCAGCTCGATCAAAACCTTTATCGTCCGGGGAGCGCGGGCTCGATGCTCTTTCCTGCTGATTCACGATGGGGTGTTCGCGGTTTTCGCGGCGGTTACACACTGACTGAGGTGAGGGTTGCCGGTCAATCAGCAACGCCGCGCATCAACGATACAATGATGCGCCTCGATTTCCCGCGTGGCGTCAGGCCACGCGGAGGAACCATAGACATAGCGATGAGGTTCAGCTTTCTCGTTCCGGATCACGGCTCCGATCGCATGGGGCGTGATGGTCCACTGTACGAGATCGCTCAGTGGTATCCACGCATGGCAGTGTACGATGATGTCGCGGGATGGAATACGGATCCGTATCTCGGACAGGGAGAGTTCTACCTGGAATACGGCGACATCGATTTCGCAGTCACAGTGCCTGCCGGGTACACTGTCGCCGCGAGTGGAATCCTCCAGAACGCAAACGAAGTTCTGACTGCGGTTCAGCGAGCCCGATTGGCGAGAGCAAGCCGGACGACTTCAGTCGTTCCGGTAATCACCACGGAGGAAGCGCACGCTCGAAAAACTCCGGGTGAACGAACGTGGCGATTTCGCGCTGAAAAGGTTCGGGATGTAGCGTGGGCGGCAGCACCGGATTTCAGGTGGGACGCAACGAGCTGGAATGGAATTCTGGCGCAAGCGTATTACGAATGGCCGAAGTCAGGTAAATCCTGGGAGTCAGCTGCTGAGGAAACTCAGTGGACGATTCGACATTTCTCGGAGACGTTTGCGCCGTACCCATATCCGCAGGCGACTTCGGTGGCTGGACCAGTTGGAGGAATGGAGTATCCAATGTTCGTGATGGTGTCTGGGGGTGAAGATTCATTGTCGACGTTCAGCACCATCAATCACGAGCACGGACATGAGTGGTTCCCAATGGTCGTAGGCTCGAATGAGCGCCGATACGCGTGGATGGATGAAGGATTCAACACTTACATCAACACGTTCGCGAAAGAACTTCGCTGGCGCGATACGGTTATGATCCAAAGCATGCTGAACAACTGGAGCTCAGCAGTGGCTGCAAGCACTGACGTTCCAGTGATGACGCATGCTGATAACACGCCTCCGTCATCACTTGGCGCAGTGGCTTATCGAAAGCCGGCTGTGTTGCTGCTGACGCTGCGCAATCACATTGTCGGGCGAGAAGTGTTCGATGCGGCGTTCCGCGAGTACATAAGGAACTGGTCGTTCAAGCATCCGACTCCCGCTGATTTTTTCAGAACTATCGAGAATGCGGCCGGGCGTGATTTGTCGTGGTATTGGCGCGAATTCTTTTACACAACGGACGTTCTGGATATTGCAATCGACGGTGTAACGCATGAGAAGCAGTCGGGAGATAATGTCGCGTTAGTAAAACTTCATCGTCGAACGCCGGTGGTATTTCCTGTAAAGCTCAGGGTGAAGTATTCGAATGGCGCGTCCATGGATTTCGATTTCCCTGTGAATATCTGGGCGAATGGTGACGAGTTCGACGCGGTAATCGCCGCTCCATTTCCTGTCGTGGGTGCGCGACTGTGGCCAGACGGCTCGGTTCCCGATTGGGATTCGTCGAATGATACGTGGGGAAATCCGCCCGCCGCCGATCCGGTACACAAGGTCACTTCGAGATAACTAGATTGCGTGACAGACAGTTACATCAATGAGAGTCGTCAAGGGAAACAATGCCTGATTTTGCAAGCTGGTCTCACGACTGGTGGAAGCCGGTCTTGTTCGTTGTAGTCGCCGGACACCTCACGAACGTTTGCGTAACACTGTTTCTGCATCGTGCGCAGACTCATCGAAGTGTGAAGCTTCATTATATCGCAGCATTGCCAATGCGCCTTTGGCTTTGGCTCTCCACGGCCATCGTCACCAAAGAGTGGGTGGCGTGTCACCGGAAGCATCACGCGTTTGCAGACCGTGAGGGGGATCCGCATAGCCCGCTTGTCGAGGGCTTGCGGAACATCGTGCTCAAAGGAGCGTTCTACTATAGAAAGGCGGTGCGGCAGCCCGGAATCCTCGACAAGTACGGGAAGGGAACTCCGAATGACTGGCTCGAGCGGTACGTGCTTTCCCGTGTGAACTGGCTCGGAATTGTGCTGATGCTGATGGTCGACATTTATCTCTTTGGATTTTTCATCGGCCCGCTCGTTTGGGGGATTCAAATGATCTGGATCCCGTTCTGGGCTGCGGGAATTATCAATGGGGTTGGTCACGCAGTGGGCTACCGAAACTTCAATGTGAAGGACGAGAGCCGGAACATCTCACCGATCGCGATCTGGCTGGGTGGCGAGGAGCTTCATAACAATCACCATCACGATCCGCATTCGGCGAAGTTCAAGGCGAAGTGGTACGAGCTCGATATCGGCTGGGTTTATTTGAGGCTCCTCTCATTGTTTGGCCTCGCTAAAATCCAGTACGCGAGGTCGTAGTCGGTGGCAACAGTTACATGTAAACGCTGCGGTCAGACGCGCGAAGGGTTCGAGAAGCCACCATTTCCAGGGGAAATCGGCGTGAGGATCGTTGGTGATATTTGCCGACAGTGTTGGGCCGATTGGGGGCGACAACAGACGATGCTTATCAATCACTACGGGCTGGATGTAATGGACCCTCAAGCGCGCAAGTTCCTCACCCGGAACATGTCGGCCTTTCTATTCAAGGCGGGCGACGAGGCGGAGATCGATACCAGCAAGCAGGGGACGATCTCCCATTAAAATGTCGCGACGATGGGTTTTTGCGGGCGTCATTGCGCTGGCCGGCTGCGCGTCGGCTACGCCGAAAACGCAAAGTGGATTAGATAATAATCAAACTGTTGCTGTTGGCTCTTCGCCCGCGGTTGCCGATGCCTGGGCCGATTCAGTTCTGAGATCGCTTACGCTCCGCGAGAAAGCTGCCCAGATGGTGTGGCCCACCGTGCTCGGCGACTACACGTCCGGCGATTCGCCGCAATGGCAGCACCTGACAACGTACATCCGCGACGAAAAAGTCGGCGGGTTTACGATCTCGATCGGATCTCCAACAGAGCTCGCGTCGAAGCTCAATGCGCTTCAAGGCATGAGCAAGATTCCCATGCTCTTCGGGGCCGACCTCGAGGCGGGAGCAGGTTTCCGGGCACGGGGCGGGTACTTTGTACCGAACGCGATCGATCTTGGGGGAGCTGTTTTGTCACCGCCGGAGATGGCAATAGGTGCGACCCGCGACACCGTGTTGGCATTTGAGGAAGGGAAACTCACAGCCCAGGAAGGCAGGGCGCTTGGTATTCACATCGCTTATGCGCCTGTACTGGACGTCAACAACAATCCGGCGAATCCGGTCATCAATACGCGATCCTATGGAGAGGATCCAAGGCTCGTAGCCCGTTTGGGTGGCGCTTTTATCCGTGGTCTTCAGACGAATGGGATGATTGCGACAGGTAAGCACTTCCCCGGGCACGGCGACACCGGAATCAATTCACATCTCGCGCTGCCTGTCGTTACGGTGAGTAGAAGTCGGCTTGATAGTGTCGAATTGATACCATTTAAGGAAGCAGTTAAGAGCGGCGTTGGAGCCATAATGTCGTTTCATGGTGCAATGCCCGCGCTCGATTCGAGTGGGGTGCCTGGAACGCTGTCGTCAAAAGTTTTGACGGATCTGTTGCGTAACGAAATGCAGTTCAAGGGAATGATTATCTCCGATGCAATGGATATGCGGGGAGTTCTCGATCAGTATGGCGCGGTTGAAGCAGTTAAACGAGCAGTGGCAGCTGGGGTTGATGTGCTCATTCAGCCACTCAACGTGACGCAGACAATCGATGCAGTGGTTGCCGGTGTTACCGAACGGCGTTACACCGAAGCGCGCCTCGATGAATCAGTCCGACGCATTTTGAGAACTAAAGCGTTGCTTGGGCTGAACAAGTCAAAGCTTGTCGATTTGAATGCGCTGAGATTCATCGTTGGTGATAGTGCGCACGTTAACATGTCCAATCGAATTGCTACGGAGTCGATCACACTTGTGAAAGATTCTCTTGGCTACGTTCCGCTGAATGTCCCGCAGAATGCGAAAATCCTCTCGGTGGCGGTGGCCAGGCGTGCCGATTTGTCAGCCGCCACAGCATTCAACGCAGAGCTGAGAGCACGGCATCCGGCGTTGCGTTCAGAGCTCTTGATCGCTGAAGATCCGTCCGCCGATTATGCGAGAATGGAGCGTGCCGCAGATTCTGCTGATGTCACAATCGTAAGCTCGTATGTTGGTCAAAGCTGGGATGCCGTTTCTGCAGCCGCGCCGAAATCATTCACAAATTTTCTCGATCATCTTCAGAAGAATGGGCGAAAGATGATTGTTGTTTCTTTCGGCAATCCGTATTTGCTGCAACAGATTCCAAGTGTTCCTGCTTACCTGATTGGGTGGGGTGGATTTGCGGCGTCGCAAGCTGCGGCCGCTCGTGCGCTCGTTGGTGCGGCCCCAATCACTGGTAAGCTTCCCATTTCGATACCGCTGGGAAGCGGAGCGCGCACAATTCCATTTGGTGCGGGAATTACGCGTCCAACTTTGCCAAAATAATCACGAGTATTCCGTTGACTCGGCGACCGGGTACTGGTATATAGCGTGGACCAAGGGCACCGAATTATTATCAAGTAGTGAAATATTAAAACAGGGCCTTGACTTTAGTCCCATTCAGTGACTAATTCGCGGTACGATGACCGAGCGCCGCGGCCGGAAGTCCCCCTACACAATTGACATCATCCTCTGCACGGCGCTGACTGATCAGCTGGCGGTGCTGCTTTGGCGCACGCCCGAAGAAAAAGAAAAATGGGCTCTCCCGTGGGACCACGGGTCTCCGGAGGAGAGTCTTGAAGCGACAGCAGCGCGCATTGCCTCTGAAGCCTTGGGAGCGACACCCACCTGGCTCGAGCAGGTTGGTGCGTTCAACGCTGAAAAGCGGCACCCGTCCGAGGCAGAAATTTCCGTCGCCTACGCGGGACTGGTTCCCGCAGGTACTCCGCCTCCAGTTGGGGGCTCCTACGCGTGGTTTCCGATTGGCGAGCTTCCATCGCTGGCTCCCCGGCAGCGTTCAATGCTCGATTCCAGCATCGCTGTGCTTCGCGTCAGGATGGATCAATCGCCTGTCGCATTCCGCCTTCTCCCAGCCACGTTCACCCTGAGTGAGCTTCAGCATATGTACGAGCTGCTGCTTGGTAAGCGCCTCCATAAGGCAAGCTTCCGCCGAGCGTTGTCAGCGGCATTTCTGGTGGAGCCGACGGAGGAATGGAGAAGTGAAGGACGCGGGCGTCCGGCACAACTTTTCCGTTATGCACCAAGGAAACGGCGACCTGCCCAGAGGGGTATAAGACTGGACATGCTGCCATCGTAGAAAAAGGATTAGGCCTGCAGCGGAAAGATCGGCTGCTATTGCTTATTGAGTGTATTAGTTGCAATGTGTACCTAAGGTCATACTAGTTTTTCCGGGGCCACGATGCTCGCGTATCTGGACAGCCTCTGCGCTGCACTATTAGCGAGAAATACCGAAGAGATCCGGCGCTTGCTGGCACATCCGTTAGCGCAGGATTTACCACGTCGTGTCCGAGAGGAAGCGGTCGCAATTTCGCGCGCCGGCCGACGAAGTTTCATGGCACCGGTTAATGCGCTCCACCTGTATTACAAGCTCACACACATGGTGGATGAGACTACCGATCCGACCTTTGTCTCGCCCGAAGAGAAGGGAACGCCATCTTCCGACGCAGGGCAGATCGAGCTGCCGCTGAGAAAAGTCGGAAACCGTTAACTCAGTGCTTTAAGCGAGTTCGGTTTTTTAAGAGCACGCGCCCAGATGTCTCCGACGTCCGCAAATCTGGCGGGGGCAGTTTCAATAGTGAACTCGCGCGGATCCAAATCATCGGTCAGCTCGTCCCACTCGAGTGGTGTCGAAACAAGAGCATCCGGATTTGCTCGTGCCGAATATGCGCCCGCGACGGTCTTGCCGATGATGTTCTGGAGATAATCGACGTAAACGGTAGTTGCTCCGCGAGCTTTCACCGAACGCTCGATTGTCGCGACCTTGGGATGCGCCTCGGCAACTTTTGTTGCGATGATCTGGGCGACAAGAGTTGCGGAGTCATTGGGCGTATTCGGCGGAAGAGGTAGATAAATATGTAACCCGCTGGATCCGGAAGTCTTGAGGCCGGCATGCAGTCCGAACCGGTCGAGCTCCTCTTTTACCCAACGTCCGACTTCAACGACCCTCGCAAAGGTGGCTCGCGGACTGGGGTCGAGGTCGATAATCGAATAGTCAGCGAAATCGAGGTCGGGCACGCGCGAGTGCCATGGGTCAACTGAAATGGCGCCGAGCTGAACGGTGTAGAGCAGGGTGTGGAGGTCGCCACCTACGATTCGGAGATTTGTGGAGCCGCCCTGCGTTTCGATGGTTTCCACGCGAACGCCTTCAGGAGTGTCCCCGGCATTCTGCTGGAAGAATGCCTGGCCATCTCCGACGCCGTTCGGAAATCGCTTCAGGACGAGCGGGCGGTCTTTCATTACCGGAAGCACGAGAGGAGCGACCGTCGTGTAGTAACGCATCAAATCGCCTTTCGTCAGCTTTTTCTTTGGAAAGAAAACCTTGGTGAGATTTGTTACGCCAAGTTTTCCATTTTCGAATTCGACTGAACCCGACGCCGTCGACTGCTCTATGTCTTCCAGAGCGCGAACGATGCGGGCAAGCTCCCTGGTTGGTGGCGCTTTCGTTTTGGAGCTTCGAGTACTAGCCACCGTCTCAGGTTCGGCATGAATGCGTCGTCTAGCGCGCGACTTCGATGACTCTCTGATCGTAACCTCGGTTTTAGGGGGCTCGTTTTTAGTCTGCTCTTTTTTCTGTACACTTTGTTTTTCGCGCCCGACTTCTTCAGGATCTTTGTCGTCGCGCGTTCCGACGTAGATCGGCTGCCGGAGTTTACCGTCGCCGGTCCATTCGCTGAATTTTACTTCGACGACAATTTTCGGCTCGACCCAATGCGCTCGCTCATTGGTTTTCGGAATTTCAGCAAACGGTGAATTCTTTTGCTCGAGCGGCTTCAGCTTGCGATACATCTCGGTGAGTCCGGCGCCTGTAAATCCCCCGCCGGTATGACCGACGTAGATCAGACGTCCCTTGTCGAAGTAGCCAAGTAGTAGTGCACCGAAGTGTTGTCGTGAGTTTCGCGGCTCGGTGTAGCCGCCAACGACAAACTCCTGTCGGAACTCGACCTTCAGCTTGAGCCAGGCGCGCGACCGTTCACCGGGTTGGTAGGTGGACTTTACGTTCTTGGCGATGATTCCTTCCCAACCTTGTTTCCGTGCGAGGTCGAGCATTTTCTTGCCGTCACCCTCGGCGGACTCAGTGATTCGGATTCGCTCGTCGGCGAGTTTTCCGAATTGCTTGAGCAGCTCCGTCCGGCGATCGGACCACGGTTCGTTGATCAAAACCGTTTCGCCACTCATGAGGATGTCGAAGAGCACGAGGCTCGAAGGAGCCGAACCGCGGTAGCGCTCGATCATGTGGGCGTCCTTCACATGCATGCGCGATTGCAGCTCCTGGAATCGTGCAGGCTCGCCATCGATGAGTGCGACTATCTCTCCGTCGACAACGAAGCTGCGTTTCTTCTTTCGCGCGATTGCGAGGAGTGCTTCGGCGATCTCCGGAAACTGTGCTGACTTATCTTTGCCGTTGCGTGTGATGAGAGTCACTTCGCTGGTCGTCGCGAATGCGAGTACGCGCACGCCGTCGTACTTCGGCTCGAACGTCCAACCTTCTCCCGGGATCTCGGATCCGATCGATGCGTACATCGGCTCGAGCTCGGGAGCTGCACGCGCGACAGGTTCTGGTTCCGGAGTAATCTTCGTTTTCGACGACGAGCGCGTCGCTTGGCGATTGCTTCGCCACACTTTGCTCTTGCCGGTGGCGATCTCCTCCATCGTGCGGCCGGTGTCAACCGACGTCATGTTGTCGGCGACGATGTCGTCTGTAGATGCGAACTCATCACGATGTTTGATGAAGAGCCATTGCGGCTTCGCTGAGCTCGATCCGTCGCGCGAGTATTTCATTCGCACAAGCGCCCAGGATCCGCGCATTCGCTCGCCGTAGAACGTGATCTTCAGATCGCCACGTTTATACGCCTCGCGTAAAACTGTTTCATCATCGTCATCCGATGATTTTTCGGGACCGTATGTGCCGCGGTCCCACAACATCACAGTTCCGCCGCCGTATTCACCCTGTGGAATCGTCCCTTCGAAGGTGTTGTATTCGATTGGATGATCTTCCACCTGCATTGCCAGCCGTTTCACAGAGGGATCGATGCTTGGACCTTTCGGAACCGCCCAGCTTTTCATCACACCGTCGAGCTCGAGCCGCAAATCGAAATGCAGATGACTTGCGGCGTGCTTCTGAATTACGAATCGAAGGTGTGACGCGCGCTCGGGCGTGGTGTCACCCGAGGGTTCCGCTGTTCTACTGAAGTCTCTCTTGCGGCGATACTCCGCGAGCTGTTCAGTCGCCGAAGTCGATCGCCGACTGCGCGTGGCCATGTGGAAGCGTTAGGCCGTCTTTCGCCGGCTTGTCCTCGTTGTCTTCTTGCCGGAGCTCGACGCACGTTTGGTGCGAGCGGCCTTCTTTCCGTTGCCTTGCTCGAGACTCGCGCGGAGGCGGGACATGAGGTCGAGCACGCCGGTGTCTACTTCCTCTTCTCGCTCCGGAACCTGGATTGTCTTTCCCTTCATTTTCGCCTTGATGACTTTCATCAGGTTTTCGCGATAGTCATCGGTGTAGCGCGAAGGATCGAACGGCTCAGCAAGATTCTCGACGAGCTGCTCAGCCATCTTCAGCTCCTGCGGCCGCACTTCGTCGCGACTCGGGAAGGAGTACTCGTTGATATCGACGAGCTCATTCGAGAAGCGCATGATCTCGAGCACGAGTGCGTCACCGAGAACTTTGATGCCGGCAAGATGTTGTGTCTGCCGGATAAATATTTTTCCGATCCCGATTGCACCGGTTGCGCGAATCGCTTCTCGCAGGAGTGCATAGGATTTTTCCGCACCCTTTGCGGGCACGAGGTAGTAGGGAGTTTCGAAGTACCGGGGATCGATCTCTTCCTCTTGAACGAAGTCGAGGATGTCGAGGGTTCTCGAAGTCTCGAGTGCCGCAGCCTTGAAATCGTCGTCCGTCATCACGACGTACTTTCCCTTTTCGTACTCGTAGCCTTTGACGATCTGATTCCACGGAATCGGCTCGCCTTCTGCCTGACACACACGCTCGTACTTTACGGGCGACATGTCCTCTTCGTGGAGAAGGCGGAAGCTGATGTGATCGGACCGAACAGCGGTGCGCAGCTCGACCGGAATATTTACTAGGCCAAAAGCGAGTGATCCTTTCCAGATTGCGGCCATGCGCGCCCCTGATTTGAATGTCGAGCTTTCAGTGTGAGAGAAAGCAAATCAAATGCCGCTGTGGAAAATCATTTTTGTGATTTCGCGGGTAAGAAAAAGGCCCCGGATTAAACCGGAGCCCTTTCCGCGGAGCGGATCATGCGCTACGAAGCTTTCGTGACGTCAGCCGCTTGCGGGCCCTTCTGTCCCTGTACTACTTCGAATTCCACCCGATCGCCTTCGGCAAGAGATTTGAATCCCGAGCCGGAAATTGCGCTGAAGTGCACGAACACGTCGGGGCCTCCCTCTCTGGAGATGAAGCCGAAACCCTTCGCGTCGTTGAACCATTTTACTGTGCCTGTGATGCGTGCCATGACCCGTTCCCTTTTTCGAGAGCACCCGATTGCGCTCTTTAGACGAGCGCTAATCGGGCAAAATCTGTGCAAGTGTTTAGATGTCTCGAACGGTAAATCGGTTTGGCTTTATGCGGCTCCGGCTACGTACCTCGCGGTGCGCCCGCAGTTGCTGCACTTGAGGGTGACGTGAGACATCGGCGGCGGCGGGTAGTTTCCGGGATCTCTCTCGATGGATCCGGAACACGACGGGCAGCTGAGCGGCGTGCCCGACCTGTCGCTATGGATGAGGTGAAGGACTTGCGCGGGATTGTACGTATTTGGACGCGGCTTTCGCATCGGCCCTCCGATGACCCATTGCCAAGTGCCACTTCTCAAGGCTCCGGGTGAACTGTTTACAGATCGCTGTCAAGCTGAAGCGAAAGATTCCATTGGCCCTGAGAGCTGCCGGGTCTGGAGTCTCTCTATTCCTGGCTCTGGGTTGTGGCCCGCGGGCCCATATCCCATTACGACCTGTGACTCTGCCGGGTGTCCTGTCACCATCCGATAGTGGCGCGGTGCTGGCGCGGAGCCTGGCACCGGTATTGTACCTCCAGCGGGACGAAACGTTCCCGCTGTCCCGAGCAGTGGCTGTGGTCCATCCGTACAAGCGGATAATCGCCTACCATCTTCTGTGGCGTGACGATGTCAATGGCTCATGGATCCCGTTTACTACACCTACCGACCAGGAGATAGTCTGGGTCGGATACGATGAGACGTTAGCTCCAACAGATATCTGGACCTATTGGCATGGACCGATACTTCATACGAAGTGGCCGAAATCGCAGGTCGCGATCAATGTCCAATGGGGGAAGCATGGATCGATGCCGAGGGGAATGAGGGAAAGCGATCTGCCAGGGACAAGGAAGCTGAACTTCTTCTATGCTTCGACGATTTTCCTCCTACCGGATATCTGGCTGGGGGATCTGACGCGGAAAGGTCCGGCTGGATTCTTTCACAGCTACCGACGGTATCGCGACTTTTCGAAGTCGATCATGCTGTCATCGCGGCTCGACGCTATCGTGATGACGGATCATCCGGATCCAATTCTTCAGGCAGTTTTTGGGAAGTACTCACACAAGCCGGAGTGGCCTTCGGGATTTTAGCCGCTGTAGACGATATCTCCCTCAGCGTCGATCCCGAGCTCCATCTGCATTCCGCAGACTCCACAAATTTTCGTAACGTGCCAGATCTCCCCGAGAGCCTTGCGATGACTCTCAGCGGCGGGCTTCACCTTCAATTTCTTGAAGCTGTACTCGCCGCAGTTGTCACATGCATGGCCTCGCGCAATTCTCTCGGCGCGCTCGTGGGAAATCTCACTCAATGGTTTACT
>DATLDN010000283.1:0-12631 GCA_035525855.1 Gemmatimonadaceae bacterium | reverse complement strand
GGTGGCTCGGGTGGAAGCCGTGGCGGCTCGTCTGGTGGTAGCGGCGGATCGTCAGGTGGAAGTGGTGGCTCGTCGGGCGGAAGCGGTGGCTCGTCAGGCGGAAGCGGTGGCTCGGGTGGAAGCCGCGGCGGATCCTCGGGCGGCAGCGGTGGTTCGTCAGGTGGTAGTGGTGGAAGTGGTGGTGGCATGGGCGGAAGCTCCGGCGGATCGTCAGGCGGGAGCGGTGGTTCATCAGGCGGAAGCGGTGGCTCCGGTGGATCACGCGGCGGCTCAGGTGGATCGAGCGGCGGAATGGGCGGAAGCTCTGGTGGATCGAGTGGTGGAATGGGTGGAAGCTCGGGAACGTCGGGCGGCAGCAGCCAGAACACCGGCGGCACGTCGGGATTTGGTGATGAAGAAATTGGTGAGAGTGAATCGGGTGGTCAGAGCGGCAGCAGCGGTAAAAGCACCGGTGGCCGCAGTGGAAGCGGCGGCTCGAGTTCGGGTGGGTCGAGCGGCGGTTCGTCTGGCGGCTCGAAAGGAAATAGCGGCTCGAGCGGCGGAAGCTCCGGATCGTCCGGTGGCTCGTCAGGAAAGGGCGGTTCGCGCTAAATCACCAAAGCACGAACAAAAAAATCGGGACGCACTTTCCAGTGCGTCCCGATTTTTTTTAAACGGTTACGCCCGCCGTTGCGCTCGCCGCTTAACCTCGACCTCGTCATCACCATCGTCGGCAATCATGTCGGCAACCTGCGTGAGCGACATTCTGAGATTTTTCAGCTCGGAAGCAGACAACGTTTTGAGAACGCCAAGCAATCGCGAATGTGCAGTCGAAGGAGTTCGTCGCACGATTGACATGCCGGGTGCTGTCAGCGAAACCGAAACGCGACGCGCATCACGATCAGACGGCGAGCGGCGAACGAGTCCCTTCTCGTATAGACGACTCACAACCATCGACACCGAGCTTTGGTGTGTAAATGTGTTGGCCGCCAGGTCGTTGATCGACTGCGCGGGCTCGTCAGCGAGACACTGCAAAATCAGAAGTTGCGCGCTGCTCACTCCAACTTCCTGCTCGATCGCGCGAGCTGAAACACGAATGCTCTGGTTGATCGAAAGCATCGCCTCGAGAACCTTCATCAAATCCTCGCGGGAGCCGCGGGATTTCGATCGGGATTGGATTGGGCGGGTCACAGCGTCACAGATGAGAGAGGTAGATGGAAATCGATGATTTGTTCGATATCGAACAAATATCGGATGCCCTGCGTGTTGTCAACAATACCGCGTGCAATTTCAGGTGCATTTCCTCGGAATAGCACCAAGTCAATATCCGGTTTTCAAACCAGCGGCGATATAAAGGGTTCGCTTCGGGGCAGGCTCGAAGTATTTGCCGCCCGCCGCGTTGACACTGAGCGAGGGTGAATACGTCCGATTGAACAAGTTCTGCAGCCCGGCAACCAGTGACAATGCAGGGAATGCACGCAGTCGCTCCGTGCCAACCCGCAAATGCATTACCTCGTAGCCCGGCGCGCGCAGCTTGTTGGCATCGTCAACAAACGCGCTCGAGGCAATCTCAGTTTCGGCTACGGCGAAGAAGGAGCGCGCGCTGAAGCGTGCGCTCGCCTGCGCCCGCTGAACCGGAATTCCTGGAATTCGATTTCCATCGAAGACAAGCGCTCCGGTTGCATAACGATCGAAGCGAAAATTCGAGTAGCTGTAGGCGGCGTTGACGAGCAGCGGCCCTTTCCCCCCGGACACACCTGCTTCAATGCCACGACGTGTCGTACGTCCCGCATTTCTGAAATAACGTCGGCCGTTGCTTGAAGGAATTTCGAATGGAACAAGCTCGTCCCGGACTTTGGTAATGAATGTCGCGAGGTCGTAATCAAAAATTCTTCCTACTTCACCTTTGAATCCGACCTCATAAGTCACCGAGGTTTGAGGATCGAGATTCTGGTTGATTCCTGCGCTTCCATCCTCATGGTTGCCGAGCTCGGTGGATGTTGGTGTCTCGAACGCAGAAGAAATATTTGCGTACACCGATTGCTCCGCAGCAATGCGTGCGACGAATCCAACGTATGGCGCAACCGCATTCATTGTTCGACGCCCGGAATCATCGGGATTCGTGCCTGATATCAATCGATCGCGAACCTGGAACGAAACTCTGTCTGCACGAATTCCACCGGTCAGCCTCGCCGACTGCGTAATCGAGACTTCATCCGCCGCATAAACTCCTTCACTCGACACAAGCTCGCGCTGATCCAGCGTGATTATCCCTTTCTCGGCGCCGAGTGTCGGACAACTGGGTGTCGGAGCTGTCGGAGGCGGATTGCAATTCGAATAATTCAATCTGGAATCATTTTGCGACTGCGCGTCAAACCCGAGCGTCAGTCGATTGCCGCGTCTGGTGACGTCGCTGAGATGTGTCCAGCGTGCGCCGCCTCCGAACGTTCCGCGTCTGATATCAACCACCGCGAATGTCAGCGGATTGTACAGCGAACGTCCGCCGACAAATACGGACGCAAAAATTTCGTCGCGCGTCATGAGACGATCGGCGCTCAGTCCCACTTGTATCTGCCGAACTTCCTTACGCGCTGCTTTGTTTACCGATGGTTGATCTGCCAGTCGGGGGTTCGAGCGAAATTGAGGGAGCGTCAGCGCCCCAGGATTCTCCGCAACGGGCATGTCGAGCGCGAGCACATCGACGGCGAAATCCGTCCCTCCGAGAATTGCTCCTGCACGCGCAAAGCCAGTCGTTGTGCGCTGTCGCGAATAAATCCGAAATCCACCATTACGATTGAACGACACATCCGCCTGATAGTAGGCCGGCCCGCTTATTCCTCCGGCCTTTAACGTTGTGCGCGACAAACCGTAGTCAGCGATCAGCTGCCGAATCTCCCCCGCAAACTTTGTCGGAGGAGGAGCGGCCGTTCTCAAGTCGATCACACCCCCCGATGCATTTCCATAAAGTGCGGACGCCGCGCCACGAATCACCTCGATTCGTCCAACGGATTCGAGGCTCAGATAATCGACGGGCGTCTGACCATCTGGCAGCGTAAGCGGCATGCCGTCACGAAGCACTCGAATTCCTCGAATGCCGAATGTAGAGCGCGCACCAAATCCGCGAATCGAGATCCGCGGATCCTGCGATGGATTTGCTCTGTTTTCCGCTGTGAGGCCAGGGACTAGCGACAGGGATTCATCGAGCGCTGTGTGACGCTGTCCGGGTCGGGCACTGTCAGGACGCAAAACAGTCATTGCAAACGGTGCGTCGAGCCGCGATGTAGACAAGCCGCGCGTGACAGTTACAAAAACAGTATCGAGTGTCGTTCGCTTCGAGTCGAGCGAATCAGTTCTCGTCGTCGTCGAGTCCTGCGCGCGGGCGTTGAGAGCAACAAGAAGTGACAGCGACAGGAAACGTCGGATCACTTATCCTTTTTTTCCACTACTCGCAACCTGCGCGTGATTGAGCCCGGCAACGAGTGCCAGACCACCGATGATGTTGCCAAGTAGTGCAGGAATCATGAAGCCAATCAAGTAATCGATGATTGTCGCCTGCCCGCTCATGACGAGGTAAAGAACCTCGTGCGACCCAACGATGATATGCGAGAACGTACCGATTCCCACAAGATAAGTCATGATGATAATCACTGCGGCCTGCCCGGATTTCGCAGCGGGAAGCATCCATACCATCGAGGCAATGAGCCAACCGGCCAAGATGCCCCGCAACAGGATCGTGATGAAATCCGGTCGGAGCGTTTCGCGTGCGATGTCAGTAAATGCCTGCTTGACGTCGGGCTCGAAGATACCGGTCAAGGCAATAGCCGTTGCAAACAGAAGTGCACCGACGATGTTGGCGATAAATGTCACTGCCCAGAGAGTGCTGAGTGTCGTCAGTTTTTTCCGCGTCTTCTCAACGAGATAGGGCACCACGGGGGTGAGCGTATTCTCCGTGAACAAGTGCTGGCTTCCCAGGCTGATCATAAGGAATCCAACTGGATACCCGAGTTTCGTAATCAGCGGCCGCCAAGGTGCATCGGGTAGATGTGAACGAAGAAGACCTTCGGCGACAAATGAAAATCCCATTGCAAGACCGCCCGCGAGACCAGACCAGGCGAGAGCTGAAGGGGATCTCTCGAGCTCTTTTTCCCCCTCGCGCCGAACTACTTCGTAAGTAACGCTGGCGTTCAGCGACTCTTCTTCTTCCACCTTCTTTTTTTCATACGCCTCGAGCTCAGCTCCTTTGAGCTTCTCTTTTTCCTGTTCCTTTTCCTTCTGTTCCCTTTCTTTCTCGGTGGGGGGAAGCACGGCCGTCATGTTACTTGAGAGTGTAGAGATACGTTGCGATATCGCGCGCGTCGCGCTCAGTAACCCCAACGTTCGGCATTGCTGTCTTGTTGTCGACTGCTTGCGGATTCTGAATCCATTGAATCATGTGCTCGGGAGTGTTGCTCAGCACACCGGCAACATACGAGCGTCCTGCAATTCCCTCGAGCGACGGGCCAACCAGAGCCTTGGCATCGCGAACTCCGGGAATCGTGTGACACGAGGCGCAGCCGTATTTCCTGATGGCCGCTACTCCACGCTCTGCATCTCCCCCAACCATTAGAGACGCAGCATGCGCGCTGTCCGGACTGTTGCATGCAGGCAAGAGGAATACGACCAGCACAACTGCTGCCCGCACAATGTTCTCACGCGTCAATACTCTCACCTCTGATTGCCTGAGCCACGCGAGGAACAGTGCGAGCGCCGCGACGAGATACGCGATCGTCGCAGGCACCCACATGATCAGTCCTCCGAGCTGCTGGTCCTCGAGGGGAGTGAAACCCCACGGCGTCGTGAGCGCTGGTGTATACGCTGTATACCAGGAAGATTCAGACATCGTCAACAACGCGCCGAGTATGGTTGTATGGACGGCGGTAAAGAACACGAGCATAACCGACACCCCGTAAGCAGGTCGGTTGGCGCGACCGTGGATGACTGACCACCAGAACAAGAGTCCGGTGCCGAGGAAGCTCGCGTGTTGCGCCGCGTGAACCCACTCGTTGGTGAGGGTCGCATCGTACAGCTGAGGAGAATGCCAGCCCCAGATCGCGACCCCATGTAAGCCCGCGGCCACAACTGGTTGTGAGATCGCATCCCACAGTGCTGCGATGGGCCCGCGAGTGAATACTCCACCAACTGCGCGTCGCATTCCCATTGGCATCGCCCACAGAAACGGCATGATAGGACGCGAAAGCACGAGCAGCGGTGCTGCGATGGTCATCAATAGCTCGTGTTGCGCCATGTGCGCAGAGAAGAGGACCCCACCCAGCCGGTGGAGCGGCGATACGAGCGCGGCGACAAGTACGACCCATCCCGTAGAAAACAGCAACGCATTACGTAGAATTCTGTCGCGCGCGTGTGGGGCCCGGCCCCATTCGATGAGTGAGCCGCGTATGTACAATGCAGCAGCGACTGCAATCGGGACATAAATCGCCGGTTCCCAGCTCCATCCAGACGCGAGGTCGCGCGGTGCGAACGGTGCACCGGAGTGAAGCATCATGTTCGCATGCACGGCGCAAGCACAAACGCTGGCAGCCATTGAGCCAGAACGATGTACGCGGAAAGTGCGGCGCCCATCATTCCGGCGAGACCCAGGAATCTCCGTGATCCTATCGCCGAACGAGCTTGCCCGGGCCTCTCTTCACCAAGAAAAGTCCACTCGCGCCAGGCGAGGAACCCACCGATCAGCGTGAGAACGAGACATACGAACATGTAAATGTGGACTCCAATTTTCGACCCGGTCTGACACGCGATGTGTCCCAGCACAAAGCCGAATTGGAGATTCCCAACTGCAATTGCAGGCGGAAGAAGAAATCCAACCCACGCACCGAACGGCGAGCGACCCACAGCGTCTGTGTGAGGATCGTGCTCGATGTACTCTCGGACATCGGTGCGCTCAGGGAGGTCCCGAGCAGAGTCTTCAGTCGCTACAGCCATCTGGGTGAAATGAAGAGGAGGATGTACACCGGGAACCAGATCGTGCACATGAAATACCAGTACATGGCATTGTCCTCGGCGTCCGAGAAATGCTTTGCTTCCCATGGACCCCATAGAGCAAGCACCGCAAACACCGCTGTCTCTACCGCCTCGAAAAGAAGAAGCGTCGAATGGAACGCAACCGTCGCCCATGCAGTCGATCCATAGGCGTTGCTATCCCAGTGCGTGTTGAGTGACCGCAAATCGAAGTATCGAAGCGCGACGAGCACGATCCCGAACAACGTCATGATTACCAGACCACGCTGTGTCGCCGGTTTATCCAACGCTTCGGAAGCTTTCTGCACGCGGTACATCATGGCGATACTGACGAGCATTACGATCACGCTGATCGTTGGGATGAGAAGACTGGGAAGTGGCGTCGGCGGCGGGGGCCAGTCGTGGAAATTCTTTCTCACATACAGATACGACGCTGCGCAAACTGCGACGGTCATTCCCTCGATCGCCATGAACGCCACCGTGCCCCACCACACAATCGAGCGCTTACCGAATACGACGGTCGGAAGGTGGGCGACATCGCCCGCTATGCGATACCGTTTCATGTCTCGACTACCTCGCCACGACCGCTGAGTCTTTTGCGTTGATCCGTTGCATCAGGCCAGGCCCATTTGAGCATCGGAAAGAACAGGAGCACGGCACCGACTACGAGGCCCCATACGGTGAAGATGGCGCTGATGAACATCACTCCTGTTGCGAGTGCCGCAACGAACGGCCAGATGGTGGGGTCGGGCGACGACTGGCGATAGTCGGGGGCGGCGTCGGTGACTGTTGTCACCAGCGTGTCGCGATAGTCGGTGCGAAGGCCGGTGAGCACCAGTCGCTCGTGGTCTTCAGACCACAGGGGCGAGCGTGATGTGACTACGGGCGGATAAAGAAAGACGTACGGCTCTGGCGGAGATGCAGCTGCCCACTCGAGTGTGTCGCCGCCCCATGGATTGTCACCTGCAATAGCGCCGTGTCGCAGGCTTCGGAAGAAATTGAAGATGAAAAGCGCAACGCTCGCTACGATGAGAACGGCTCCGCCGGAAACGAGAGCATTCAGGGGGCCCCATCCGGTTTCAGGCAAATACGTGTAGATGCGGCGCGTCATTCCCTCGAGACCGAGAATGTGCATCGGGAAAAACGTGACGTTAACGCCGATGAAGAAGAGCCAGAAATTCCACTTACCCATTCGCTCATTCATCAGCCGGCCCGTGAACTTCGGGAACCAGTAATAGAATCCGCCGAAGAGCGGCATTACTGCTCCACCCATCAGCACATAGTGTAGATGCGCGACGACGAAATACGTATCGTGTGCCTGCTGATCGAACGCAACAGAAGCGACCATCACACCGGTGACACCACCGATGATGAACGTGAAGAAGAATCCGAGAACAAAAAGAAGCGGGGTCGCGAAGCGCGGACGCCCGGCCCAGATGGTTGCGATCCAGCAGAAGATTTGAACGCCGGTTGGAATTGCGATCATCGTGCTCGCAGCGGTAAAAAAGCTTTGGCCAAGCTGCGGTATCGGTGTAGCGAACATGTGGTGAACCCAGAGCCCGAACGACATGAAACCTGTCGTAATCAGCGCCATCACCATCGCCGGATATCCGAACACAGGCCGCCGTGTAAATGTCGGAATGATTGATGAGATAATTCCGAGACCCGGCATGAAGATGATGTAGACCTCCGGATGTCCGAAGAACCAGAACAGATGCTGCCAGAGGAGAGCGTCACCACCCTCTGAATGATTGAAGAATTGCGTGTCGATGAGGCGATCTGCAGCGAGGAACTGACTTCCCGTCGCAACTGCGGGCATCGCGAAGACAATCATGAATGACGTTACGACCATCGCCCACACAAACAGGGGAATGCGAGTAAGACTCATTCCGGGGGCGCGATGCTTGAACACAGTCACGATCATTTCTGTCGCCCCAGCCAGTGCGGCGATTTCGGTGAACGTGATCATCTGCGCCCAGGTGTCGACTCGTTTTCCGGGAGAAAACTCGGGACCCGACAGAGGCACGTATGCAAACCATCCTGTATCAGGCCCGGTGTTCAGGAAAAACTGGACGTAGATGAACAAGCCGCCGATCAGATAAACCCAGTAGCCGTATGCATTGAGTCGCGAGAACGCCACTTCTCGTGCGCCGACCATCAACGGAACGAGATACAATCCCATTGCGATCATGACAGGAACGGCGAAGAGGAACATCATCGTCGTCCCGTGCATCGTGAATATCTGATTGTATTTGTCAGGCCCGAGGAATGAATTCTCCGGCCGCGCAAGCTGGAGTCGCATGAAGCCGGCTTCGAGTCCTCCAAGCAGGAAGAAAATGAATGCCGTGACCACATAACGTTTGCCAATCGATGCGTGACTCGTGCTGCGAATCCACCCCCATAATCCCGGGCCATCGCTCCACGTGTGCAGCAGCTTTTTTCGAAGTTCCTGATCTTCTTCCGTCAGCTCGACCTGTTCCCAGATCGCCGGCGCCAGTGGATCCGGTTGTCCGAGAAGCTTGTCGTCGCGTTCGCGCAGTGGTTGAGCATCGCGCGCTACGGTCATTTCAAGCTCTCCAGGTAGGTGATCAACGCCTGAAGATCAGCTGGATCTATGTTGTTGGGCGGCATCTTTGTGCCGGGCTTTATTCCCTGAGGATCAACAATCCATCCGCCGAGATTCCCACGTGTGTTGGGAAGCCAGCCAGAGGCGAGCGTCATGCGACTTCCGATGTGTGACAGCACAGGACCAATTCGGCCGCCCGCACGAGTGCCGCTGATTGTGTGGCACACAGAACACGCATTTTTGAGAAAAACCTGCTGACCCCTTGTCGTAACTGAATCCGAGGGAGCCTTTGCCGAGTCGAGCTGCGCGTTGTACCAGGCCTCGAATTTTGCGCGCGGCTCGGCGATAACGAGCGCGATCATTTTCGCGTGCTGAACTCCGCAGAACTCCGCGCAATTTCCGCGATACACGCCGGCGCTGTCTGCGCGGAACCATGTAGAAGTAGTGTGTCCCGGGATCAAATCTTTTTTTCCGTGAAGGTTCGGAATCCAGAAACTGTGAATGACATCAGGACTCGACCCGACGATTTGCACCGGCACGCCAACAGGGATGTGAATCTCATTCGCTGTCGTAACCATTCGTCCCGGCGTCGGGTCGATGTAATTCACTTCCCACCACCATTGGTGACCTTTCACTTCGATTCGGATTGCGTTCTTCCGCGGGAGTGAGCCGAGTGAATGGCCGGTCGCAATGTCTGAAACGAGAAAGACCGTGAGGATGACGACTGTTGCGATCGTTCCAATCACTACCCAGCGCTGCATACCTGGATTGCCGAATGGTTCGATGAGGGGATTTTGTCTTGCTCGCGAGCGCCGCGTTGACCACGCTAGCGCAATGAGCACGATCACCCATACAGCGGTCGCGACCGCGAACATGAACCACCATAGCGATGCGATGCGTCCTGCTTGAGGACCTTCAGGCCTAACCGCGGATTCATTGTTCCCGCTGATGCATGCAGTCAGAAAACACGTAGCGGCAAGGAGGCCTTGCAGCAGCGAGTGAGATGAAATCCGATGAGGTCGGAGCACGGCCTTACCGTGAAGGTGGGGGCGCCTGATTTTTCGGCTTCATCGCAGTGGCACGCTGCTCCGACGGGCCGCCGAACATGTCATCGCTGCGTGTTGGAGCAATATCTTTTCGCAGCTGTCCACTCATCGATTGGACGTAGCCAACAAGTCTCCATATCTGATCGCTCGACAGAACTGCGGCCCAAGCCGGCATCCCGTTTGGCCGTCCCTGCGCAATCGATGAGAAGATCTGCTGTGGATCGCTTCCGTAAATCCATTCATCGTCCATCAGCGGCGGGCCCATCCCGCCCCCGCCATTCGCGTGGCAACCGACGCAGTTCATCTGATTGAACAGCGCTTTGCCCTCGTTCACCATGTACGCATTTTGCTGATATGGACCGTGCGTTTTCACTTCGCGCACAGTTGGTCCCGGCTGCAGTGTGCTGAGCGTCGTTGTGCTGGACGGGTTTGACGCGGGAGGCTCTTCGCGAAATCGTCTTTCCTCCCGCTTGCATGAAGTCAAAACGAGAGCAGTAAGAACAAGCACGGGCGAGAGCCGTCGCGTAACTGATGCACTCATGTGACGTCCTCCGGTCTCACCACGACCGCTTGAGATGTGACGCGGTCAACGCGCGGAATTCCGTACTCGTCGAGAATCTTTCCGATCGCGGGACGCTCGCGGATAAGAAGCGAGTCGAGTGTATCCCGCAGCGCTTTATCCTTTCTCCGCACGGCAAGAGAGATGTCGTACACGAATGGCAGGAACGGCAGATCGATTTGCGGAGAGACTGGCGTCAGTCGTAACGGGATATGATGCGTCTTTGCGAAATACCCTGCAGTAGGCCCCCACACGATCGCGACGTCGACGTCGCCCTTCTCGACAGCGCTCATTATGCCGGCTGTCGGAGTCGGTTGCGAGTAATCGCCGTATACGGTGTACCCTTTGAGATTTCCGACAATTCCGCGCGCACTCAATGCGTGGACAGGTGGAGTATTTGCGCCATCGTCACCGACGAGCTGCACACCGATGCGCGCTCCTTTGAGTGCGGGATCATCGAAGGATTTGATGCCAATGTCTCTGTCGCGCCGGCTGACGAACACATAGGTCGAGCGATAATACGGAGCCGAGACGAGTGCGAGATCGAAGCTTGACGGCACACCCATCACGACGTCGCAAGTTTCGGCATTCAGCGTGTTGCGAATAAATCCGCGGCGCTGCGCCCACCAGGTGTACTCGACGCGCTTGCCAAGATCCTTCGCGAGCAGCTGAGCCATCTTATTCTCGAAGCCCTGCTGCGCGCGATTGGAGAAGGGAAGGTTGTTCGGATCAGCGCACACCCTCAATACGTGGTCTGCGCGTTGTGAATGTGACGCGCACGACGTGAGACCGGCTGCTACGGCAATAAACGCCGCGACGCCGCGCAGACTACGGAAGCGCGAATACATAGAGCATTCCGCCTTTCGTAGTGTACTTGGGCAAATCCTTCACTGCGTTCGGGTATCCGAGAGCTGCGGTCGAGTCGCGCGGATCCAGATCGCCGGCGACAATGGCACCGGCCCATCCACCAATCCCTGAAAGAACGGCGATGTATTGTTTTCCATCAGGCCCGCGATAGCTGATGGGCTGTCCGATGATTCCGCTTCCGACTTTGAACTTCCACAGCTCGGTGCCGCTGCGGGCATCGAGCGCCTTGAACCAGCCGTCCATCGTCCCGTAGAAAATCACATCACCACCCGTCGCGACAACTCCGCTATATACGGGGAACAGCTCGTTGATTTTCCAGACCGGACGCTTCGCGACGGGATCCCATGCGATCAGCTCGCCGCGGTGTCCACCAGGTCCTGCGTACATCTTTACATTCGCGCCGACGTACGGAGTGCCCGCGATGTAGTTCGCTTCGACGCCCTCGAAATCCATGCAGAGATTTTGTGCAGGGATGTAGAGAAGCCCGGTACGTGGAGAAAACGCTGTCGGCTGCCAATCTTTCGCGCCCGTTGCAGCAGGACATATGTCGTGAATTACTTCGCCCGTGTGAGGAGTTTTTTCCAGCACCGGCTGCATTTTACCAGTCTTGAGGTCCACGCCCTTTGAGGATGTGACGTAGACAAACGGTGTCGCTGAGAGAATCTGTCCAGTTCCCCGGTCGATCACATACACGTATCCGTCGCGCTCGGCGCGCAGCATCACTTTGCGGCGTGCTCCACCCATCATGAGATCGACAAGAACGCTCTCGTTGATCGCGTCGTAGTCGAACAGATCGTGCGGGCTGAACTGATAGAACCATCGTGCTTCACCGGTGTCGGGGCTCCGCGCAAAAACTCCCGCGCTCCATTTGTTATCGCCGGGACGTTGATCGCTATTCCATGGTCCGGGGTTGCCGGTACCGTAGTAAATCAGATCCAGCTCGGGATCGTACGAGATCCAGCCCCATACAGTTGCTCCACCGATTTTCCACGCGTCGGGCGGCCACGATTTGACGCCGAGGTCCGTTCCTTTTTCCGAGGGATAAAAAGGCTTGAAGCTGGCCCCGATGAGAACATCCTTGTCGGGCCCGGTATTGAACGCGCGCCACGCAATTTTTCCGCTGCCCGCATCGAGTGCGGTTATCCAGCCACGCACTCCCATTTCTCCACCGGCGTTCCCAACGAGAACTTTGCCTTTGACGACGATCGGAGCCATCGTGATCGTCTCACCCATGTTGATCTCGCCGAGCTTCGTATTCCACACCTCCGCGCCGGTGTTTGCATCGACAGCGACTGTGTGATTGTCGAGCGTGTTGTAGAAAATCTTTCCATCGTAAAACGCTGCTCCGCGGTTCACCACGTCGCAGCACGCAACGCCTTGTGATGCAGGCTCAGGCTTTGGCTTGTACGTCCATTTTGTTGGCGCACCGGGCTGAGTGAGATCCAGTGCGTAGAGATAGTTTGGCCACGGAGTGACGATGTACATCGTGTTGTTCACGACGAGTGGCGCTGCTTCGTGGCCCCGCAGGGTCCCCGTTGAAAACGTGCTGACGAGCTTCAGATTCTTCGCGTTCTGCGGCGTAATCTCGTTGAGCGAGCT
>DATLDN010000258.1:0-9256 GCA_035525855.1 Gemmatimonadaceae bacterium | reverse complement strand
AAACACGAGATCGCTCGATGTTGTGAATTGTGTCGCTGCGTTCGCTCCGGTGCGCCACACCTTGTTCCACGGAACGACATCGCTTCCGAAGATCACTCGCCCACGTTTCGAAGGCCGACTGTAAGCCACTTCGATCTTCGCCATGCCAACCGTCGAGCGCACAGTGTCGGCAGGTGACATCGCTCCAACTGGGCGCGCGGCATCTGCGGCTCCCCACGCTTTTCCGATTGCGTCGAGATCGACCTTATCCTGGCGTGTCGCGATCGTTTTCACAGTAGTCGCCGTCGAGTTTACGCCGAGCAATCGTCCTTGAGGATCAACGCGTGCGACTTCCACCCAGCCGGCAAAAACCGTGTTGTTGAATACGACCGAATCGCGTCCGCGACGCGTCAACCACAGCGATGGAATTGGACCTCGTCCGGGGGCGATCACCATGTAGCCGACGCTATCGGTGCCGTTGAGCTTCGACGCGGCGAGAATCTGCTCGTACACTGCATAGGATGCCGGAGCAAAATTCACCTGCGGCATTGCTCTGCCGTGAAAAACCCTTTTGCCTGATCCGGTTGTATCTGGAACGCCGCGTCGCGCGACATCGATTGTTGCGACCGTGTCGGCGAAGAGCGTCGTCAGAGACATCGCGGGAGGCGACGCTGTGTCGGCTCCAATCTGCCGCGCGTTCACTGTCATTGCCTTGATCTGTCCATTCGGGCCGATATCCGCGACGTAATGCAGCACGCGCGCGCGTGGATTACGGATGAGGATGTCACCGAAAAGCTTGTCACCTGATCGCGTGTATCGCTCGATCGCAACAGTGTCTGTGCCGAGTCGGGTAATGAATGCCCCGGACATCGTGGACTGCGCGGCAAGTGGGCTCGCAGCTAAAAGCAGCAGCGAAGCGAAGCGTGAAGCAGAGTACATAGTGATGCTCGTGGTAGGTGGATTTTAGTGCTTTCCAGATCTCATTCTGCAATGGTGTACATCAGCAGCGCAAGCGATGAACATTTGTGTCAATTCGTCTCGCGCATTCTCTCGCTTCCACCCCACAATGGCCGGGCATCCCCGGTGGAATCGTCATAGAAACGAATTGCCCGAGGAGACGCAGATTTTGTGAGAAGTACGATCTGCCCGGTGTGCATGCCGAAGTGTTCGACGACGTGATAAATCGCTGCGAGCACGGTGGTATCTCGACCCTGAATACTGACCGTGCGCGTGAGATCTCCAGGTTTTACCGCGGCAAGGACTTCATCACACTCGGCGAGCGCGTTCGCAAGATTTTGTAGCAGCTCGCTGCCCGTCGCTCCATCGCGCGCGGAAAATTCAGACGGCCGGTCGCGCGTCACTTCCCTCGCGCCAATTCCTCCAACGATCCACTGGCGCACGTTGCCTGTGAGATGGAGCAGGAGATTCCCGATGCTGTTGGAAGACTCGTTCGCGCGATGCCACACGTGATCGTTGGGCAGTGCGGACACACAATGCCTGATCTTCGACAGATATTCGTCACACAGATAGTAGCGCGACCGTTCGAGAAAGATTTCTTCGGCGGTCATTGAAGTGCGCTCAAAATCCTCCGGCCCAAAGGGGCCACAGAGCGCGTGCACATTCCTCGAGAACTTCCTGATCCGCGGCGCCGAACGCATTGAGCTTGTCGCTCTCCACGTCGATCGTTCCAACGACCTTTGATCCTGATGCGTCGAGAACCGGGACGATGATTTCCGCTTTCGTTCCGGCAAACGAAGTGAGGTATCGCGGATCGGCCTTCACATCGTTCGCAACGATGGTGTGGCGCGCGCGAACTGCTTCGCCGGTTAGTCCGACGGTGTTGGGAAATCTGATAAATGCCGGAGGTCCGGTTCCGCTCCATGCAATCACTGCGGCATCTTCCTCCTCGATGTCGTAAATGCCGACCCACCTATAGGGACCAATTCGCCGAATCATGTCGGCAGCCTGATCCGCTTTTTCCTGACGGTGGCGGCGCTCACCGGCAATAAATTTCAGAATATCTGCAACGGCGATTGTTCCGCTGGTCGACAGAAGACCATCGCCGTGACTGGGGCGGCGGGGCTCGAACTCGTCGTTGTTCGGATTGAGTGGGATATCAGTCATAACCCTTCCTTGACCATCCAAATGCGCGCGCGGAAACCGCTAAACAAATGTGGAACGTCGCTTGCGTTGAAGCAATAATGAAATTCGTCGTCAACTGAAGGAGCAGCGATCGTGCAGAACAAGCGTAGGATTCTGGGGTTAATTCTTCTCCCCGTTGGGGGGATTCTGATAAATGCAGCCCGCGCCGAGTACCTTAGGCCGCGCGATGCAGCGGCGCAGGAGAATATCGCGCCGAAGCCCGTGGTGACTTCTCTTCGGCTGAAGGCCGATCTGTCCGACAAAATTTTATATGTCGAGCAGGATGGAAAGGTCGTGAAGAGCTATACGATTTCGGATGGCCGCGAGAAATATCCGACGCCTCGCGGGACATTCAGAATCGACAAGGTCGTATGGAATCCCGAGTGGGTACCGCCGCCGGACGCGAAGTGGGCGAAGGGAAAAACGGCAAAGGCGCCTGGCCATCCGGATAATCCGATGAAGCTGGTGAAGATTTTCTTCAAGGAGCCGGACTATTACATCCACGGCACCGATCGGCTTGACAACATCGGTGAAGCGGCGTCACACGGTTGTATTCGAATGGATCCAATCGAAGCCGCCGAGCTCGCTATTATGGTGATGGAAGCAAGTGGTGCGCAGAAGGATTCGACGTGGTATCAGCGAGCCATCGAGCGTGGACAGACTCGAACAGTCAGTCTGCCTCAGCAGGTGCAGATGACAATCAGCGATTGATACAGCTTTCAGCTATCGGTCTCACGTTTCGTTGCTGAGTTCGCGCATCAGTTGGCGCGCACGCTCCACTGCGCCGTCCGCATGACGCGGCGCAGCGAGCGTTACGTATTCCAGCTCGCGGCCGGCGCGGGCTGCACGCAGCATCAAGCCTCCGCGCGACATATCGCCGAGACCGGCGAACGCGGCCGGAAACTTTAGGCGCTCTCCGAATATCGGAAGCAGAATATCGACGTACTTCCCGCTGGCAACGCTACCCAGAAGAACGATCTGCGTGTCGTCGTCGATCCTCATAGAGAGATCGCGTGCATCGCGCTCGAGCGGCTTTCGATAGTTCCGCTTCCGCGCGTCGACTTCAGTTCTTTGAAGAATCTTCATCGTTTCCGATGTGATCTTCCAATCGGGCGATACAAAACCGAATCCAGGCGCGATGATGTGAATGTCTTCGGGCTTTGCGAACGTGAGCGCGTAGTTAATCTTGCCGCGGAAATACAATGCGCTCATGAATGTGAACGCGACAGCGATCGGAACTCCTTCGGGAGAGCGGTAGAGCTGTGCTGCTTCGAAGTTTGCGCGCGGGGACATCAGCTGCTTCGCCCGAAGCCCGGTCAGGCTGGCCGGTGAGATAAGGAAAACGTTTCGCATTTCGAAGCGGTGCTACTGCGGGATGATACCAATCGTTCCCAGCCACTTTTCAACCAGGGACGGCCACTCAGTAATCGGGAAGTTATTTCGGCGAAGTCCGAACGCGTGCCCGCCTTTCGCGAACAAATGCAGCTCCACGGGCACGCCGGCTTTCCTGAGTGCGGTGTGATAGACGATCGAGTTCTCGACGGGATCGACCGGATCATTCTCCGCCTGCAGCAGGAACGTCGGCGGCGTTCGGCTCGTGACGTGAAGATCAGGATTCAACGCGAATTTTGTTTCGGGCACTGCCAGATGTCCCGGATACAGAGCGATCGCGAAGTCGGCGCGACTGCTAACATCGTCTGCCGCATCTACACGAGGGTAAACACGCTTCTCGAAATGGTTGCTGATTTCCACGACCATGTGGCCGCCGGCTGAAAAGCCGATCACTCCAATTTTGTGCGGATCGATTTTCCATTGCGCTGCACGGAAGCGCACTAATCCAAGGGTTCGCTGCGCGTCCTGCAGCGCGGTTAGACAGTCGCGATACGGTCCGGTCTTCACGCAGGGCACGCGGTACTTCAAGAGTATGCACGTTATGCCTCTCGATGTTGCCCAGTCGCAGATCTCAGTTCCCTCGAGATCGATTGCGAGAATGTTGTAACCGCCGCCGGGAAACACGACCACGGCTGCGCCCGTGTTGTGTCCAGTCGGCGAATAAACAGTCATCGTCGGTTGCGACACTTTGTCGACATAGATCCATGGCTTGCCACCAACGAGCCTCGGGCGGCCAGCAGAATCCACAACGGTTCCGGCGATCTCCGGTCCGTCGAGTTTGCGCGCGTCCGGAATTCTACCGGGCCAGATCGGAATTTGAGTGTGCGCGCCCGATGGCTGCCAACTGCTCTGGGCTGCGGCCAATCGAGGTTGGCCCGCAGCGAATGTCGAGCACACGAGTAGAACGCCCAACTGGTACCCCAATTTCATCTGCTTCGCCCCGTTCCATATCGCACCAACCGCTCCACCAAGCTAAAGAAAACGGGGCCGCTTTCGCGACCCCGCTTTGCTGATGGCTGACAGCTGAAAGCTGTCTAGTACATTCCGCCCATGCCGCCCGGCGGTCCGCCAGCAGGCGCCGCGGACTGTGGCTCCTTCTTCTCGACGATCAATGCTTCCGTCGTAAGAAGAAGTCCGGCAATCGACGCTGCGTTCTGCAGAGCAGTACGCGTAACCTTGGTCGGATCGATAACGCCAGCCGTCACAAGATTCTCATAGGTGTCTGTGAGTGCATTGTAGCCATACGAGTTGTCCTTTGCACCACGAACCTTCTCGACGACGATGCTCCCCTCGCCACCCGCGTTCTGAACGATCATGCGGATCGGCTCCTCGATCGCCTTACGAACGATCTCGACACCGATCTGCTCGTCAGAATCCTCGAGCTTCAGCTTCTTGAGGGCACCCTGCGCTCGGATGAAAGCAACTCCGCCACCAGGAACGATTCCCTCTTCGACTGCTGCACGCGTCGCATGCAACGCATCCTCGACGCGAGCCTTCTTCTCCTTCATCTCGCTCTCGGTCGCTGCGCCGACATTGATCACCGCAACACCGCCGGCAATCTTCGCCAGACGCTCCTGCAGCTTCTCCTTGTCGTAATCGGAAGTCGTCTTCTCGATCGCAGCTTTGATTTCCTTGATGCGGCCCTGAATCTTTTCGTCATCGCCTGCACCGTCGATCAGCGTCGTGTTGTCCTTGTCGACAACAATTCGCTTCGCGCGGCCAAGGTCGGTCACGACTGCGTTTTCGAGCTTGAATCCAACTTCCTCGGAAATCACCTGGCCACCGGTGAGAACCGCAACGTCCTGCAGCATCGCCTTGCGGCGATCGCCAAATCCAGGCGCCTTCACTGCCGACACGCGAAGCGTTCCACGAAGCTTGTTCACAACCAGCGTCGCAAGCGCCTCACCTTCGATGTCCTCGGCGATGATGAGCAGCGGCTTGCCGAGCTGCGCAACCTTCTCGAGGATCGGGAGAAGATCCTTCATTGAAGAAATCTTCTTGTCGTGAATGAGGATCAAACCATCCTCGAGCACCGCTTCCATCTTTTCCGGATCGGTGACGAAGTACGGAGAGAGATATCCGCGATCGAACTGCATTCCCTCGACGGTCTCGAGAGTCGTCTCGAGGCCCTTTGCCTCTTCGACTGTGATGACGCCGTCCTTCCCAACTTTCTCCATCGCTTCAGCGATCAGATCGCCGATTTCCTGATCGTTGTTCGCGGAGATTGCGCCGACCTGTGCGATTTCCTTCTTGCCGTTGGTTGGAACGCTCATCGACTTGAGCTCGGCGACAACTGCGGCGACGCCCTTGTCGATGCCGCGCTTGAGCGCCATCGGGTTCACACCGGCGGTGACGTTCTTCAAGCCTTCGCGGAAAATTGCCTGAGCGAGAACCGTTGCGGTCGTGGTGCCGTCGCCGGCGAGATCTGATGTCTTCGTCGCGACTTCCTTCACCATCTGTGCGCCCATGTTCTCGAGCGAATCCGAAAGCTCGATTTCCTTCGCTACTGTGACGCCGTCCTTTGTGACCGTCGGTGCACCGAACTTCTTGTCGATGACGACGTTTCTTCCCTTCGGACCGAGGGTGACTTTCACCGCTTCGGCAAGCTGATCGACACCGCGCTTCAGTGCAGCGCGTGCGTCGACGTTGAAATGGAGTTCCTTGGCTGCCATGTGTGTGTATCTCTGTTGTTGCGGGTTAGCTGATGACTGCGAGGACGTCGGACTCGCGGAGGATGAGGAAATCATCGTCGTCGAGTTTGACTTCTGTGCCGCTGTACTTTCCGTAGAGAACCTTGTCGCCGACTTTAACGGTCATCGGCACGAGCTTCCCATCCTCGTATTTGCCGGGGCCGACTGCGACGATCTCGCCCTGCTGCGGCTTTTCCTTAGCGGTGTCGGGGATGAACAAACCGCCTCGCATCTGCTCCGTCTCTTCCGATGCGCGTACGACGACGCGGTCGGCGAGCGGAACTACTTTCGTGCTGGTTTTTGTGGCCATATTGTGCTGCCCTCGTGCTGTAAATGGCTGTAACGGAGACAAAAAAGGGTTATTAGCACTCCTCTCCTGCGAGTGCTAACAACCCTGAACTTATCCATTGAAGGGGGCTACTTCAAGGTCCCGCGAACCGGATCAGGTAGTGAGCAGCTCGTATCCTATCCGCACGCCTTGAAGAGTAAGGAATGCGTCGACTTCGTCGAACGTTTCGCAGTACGGCCGGAAAGTTTCGGCCAACCCGCCCGTCGCAATCACTATTGGATCGACCCCAGTCCATTCTTTCTTGATTCGACGCACAAGGCCATCGATCGAATCCGCCGCGCCATAAAGAACTCCCGAGCGAATGCACTCATCAGTGCGAGTGCCGATGACTTTTTGTGGCGGAATAATTTCCGTCGCAGCAAGCTGCGCGGTTGCTCTGAACAATGTTTCCGCGGACGAGCCAACACCCGGCTGAATAATTCCTCCAATGAATGATCCGTCGGCAGTGATGCAGTCGTACGTAGTCGCTGTTCCGAGATCGACGACGATTGCGTCGCGCTTATGAATCCGGCTCGCGGCGAGAGTATTCGCAATCCGATCTGCGCCGACGGTCAGCGGTTCGTCGACAAGCAGCTTTACCGGTAGAGCTGCACGTGCATCGATCATCGCCGGCGCCCGACCAAAGCACTCGAGACACGCGCGCTGAAGAGTTTGTGTGACAGGCGGCACAACCGAGCATATCGCTGATCCCGTGATTGCGGAAATTTCAATTCCGGACGAGGACAACAAAGATCGAAGCAACAACACGTACTCGTCCGGAGTACGCGGCAACTTTGTAGTGAGCCGCCAATGTGGTCCCACGCGATCGCCTTCAAACAGAGCCGCAGTTGTTTCTGTGTTTCCGATATCGAAAGCGAGGATCATATAGTTCGGTCGAGGACGAGTGAGCCGGAGCGGAATTTGGCGACAGTGTCGGCAAGTGCAACGAGCAGCTCACCGGACGGAGAAATTCCGCGGACAGTTCCCTGCGCCGGCTGAATGCAGTGATGCCCACGCGCCATGTCACGCGTATCGAACTCGATAAGCTCGCGGGTAGTAAGCTCGCCTCCGCACGACGCCGCCAATCGCAATCCTGGAATGAGCTCGGCCAACACGTCGACACGACGCGTTCCGGAATCGAGTCCGGCAGCATCAGGCATGTCAGCTGGAGGTGAAATGTTTATTCCGAGTCCAATTGCAATCCATTCGAGCCGGCTCTCGCGCCACCGGGCTTCTATAAGAATTCCGGCGAGCTTTCGTCCGCCAACATACAGATCGTTTGGCCACTTGAGACGAATCGGCTCCGCTGCAAATCGATCGAGCGCACGCGCAGCGCGAATACCGGTGCGAATGGAAAGCACCTCGACGCCCGACTGATCGTGTGGTCGCTCGATAAGTGTGAGCCACAGTCCACTTCCGCGCGGTGATGACCACCGCGCGCCGCTTCGTCCCCTTCCCTTCATTTGTCGATCGGCAATTACAAGTGTGCCGGACCGCGCTCCGTCGGCCGCAAGCTGATGCGCCACGTCCTGCGTTGAATCTGTTACGGCCAGCAGCTCAACGCGCGGAAGGCCAAGCTCGCCTGCGAGCTCCGTGGCGGAGTATCCGTCGAGACAATGCTCGTCAGCCACGTGTGTAGAGGATGACCAGCACAACTATTCCCAGAACGACACGATAAAGCGCGAAGATTCCGTAGCTGTGACGCGACACGTATCGCAACAGAATGGTTATCGCAAACCAGCTGCTGATCGCAGCAGAAAGAACGCCGATTATCAACGGCGCACTGAATCCCTCAGAGCGTAAGACTTCCGGTCCCTTCAAAACAACTGCAGCCGCAGTAATCGGCATGCTCATAAGAAAGCTGAACACGGCCGCACTCTGTCGATCGAAGCCGAGCAATCGACCTGTGCTGATTGTCGATCCTGATCTCGATACACCTGGAATCAATGCGAATACCTGAGCGATTCCCATGAGCAGCGCGTCGATCCAACGCATCGTTGGAAGCTCGCGATCCATTCTCGAAAACCGGTCTGCCGCCCACAAAACAATTCCCATGACAATCAGCGCAGTCGCCGTAAGCGCAGGAGCGCGGAAAGCAGTCTCTGCTTTTTTCTCGAGCAACAATCCACCAATTGCACCCGGTATCGTTGCGAGAATCAGGAACAGCACGCGCTTCTCCTCCACGGTTTGAACGCGCCGATTACGAATCATCGAAACCGCTGCGGAGATCAGCTTTCCCCATTCCGCGCGGAAGTACCAGATGACAGCAACCAACGTTCCGAAATGGAGAGCAACATCAAATGCAAGCCCGGGATCCTGCCAACCGAATAACCATGGAGCGAGCGACAAGTGCGCAGAGCTCGATATGGGAAGAAATTCGGTAAGTCCCTGAATGAGACCGAGCACCAGCGCTTGAAAACTCGTCATGGGATTGAATCTGCCGCGAGGGAAGTTTTGTACATCTGCTCGTATTGCGAGACGATATCGTTTTCGGAAAAGCGCGCTCGCGCATCTGCAGCTCCGGCGTGGCTCATCTGCTCCCAGCGATCCCGATTGCGCAAAAGTTCGAGCGCTCCACGTGACATTCCTTCTACATCCCCAACTTCACAGAGGTACCCGGTTTCTCCATGACGCACGACCTCGGGGAGCCCACCGACCCGAGTGCACACGACCGGTGTTCCTGACGCGATGGCCTCGAGCGCGCTAAGTCCAAACGATTCCGTTT